>JAJQIP010000194.1 GCA_021199145.1 Porphyromonadaceae bacterium
CCCTTGGAGCGGGCGGTGTCGTTGCGGCCGAGCCATCCGATTTCCCTCTCTTCGAGATTCCCCGGTTTGCGCAGGGCCATCATGAAAAGGCCTTCTCCCCGAGTGCGGTGAGGAAAGAAGCGGTAGGCGGGCAGGGCGGTATCGAAAGAGGGGGATATGTGCCATTCCGAGGGCGTTTCAATCCATAACGGCTCTGCTTGAAAGCGACGGGCCAGGAAGGAACCTATCTCCTCGTTCTCTTCTCGGTTGTAGGTGCAGGTGCTGTAGAGGAGCAACCCTCCGGGAGAGAGGGCCTCCCAGACATCAGAGAGAATTTCCCGTTGGCGTTCGGTACAACAGGCTATCTGATTGGGAGACCATTCGGTGACCGCCTGTTCCTCCTTGCGGAACATACCCTCTCCCGAACAGGGGGCATCCACCAGAATGACATCGAAATAGTGGCGCAAAGCCCCGAAGTCAGCCGCACTGTTTCGGGTGACGATGAGGTTGTCGCCTCCCCATTTCATGAGATTTTCGGCCAGGATGGAGGTGCGGGTGCGTACCACCTCGTTGCAGATTAGGAGGCTGCCGGCAGGCAGGGCGGAGAGCGCCAGGGTACTTTTCCCTCCCGGGGCGGCACAGAGGTCAAGATAACGGACAGGTCTGTCGATGAGACGGCGTAGGAGAAAATCGAGAAACATGGAGGAGGCCTCCTGTACATAATAGGCACCGGCGTGCAACAGAGGGTCGAAGGTGAAGGCCGGACGGGTGTCGAGGTAGTAGCCCTCCCTGCACCACGGTACAGGGGTATAGGCAGGGGAAGGGATTCCTTTGGACGGGTTGAGGCGCAGACTCACTTGCGGAGCGGTATGAAGAGCCGCATCGAAGGCTTCGTATTCATTCCCCAAAAGGGTACGCATACGGGAGGAAAAGGCGGCAGGCAGTATCATATCCACCATCATTGGTTCGAATTCGGACAAAATTAGCTATTTTTGTCCAATAATTGACGGGGAAAGTCCCGTCAAGAAGGGAGAAGCATGACCGAAGCCGCACTCTACCTTATTCCTGTTCCCTTGGGAGAGACACCTCTCGATGAGGTGTTGCCGGTCTATAACCGGACTATTATCGGGGGAATCCGCCATTTTGTCGTAGAGAATGTGCGGTCAGCCCGTCGTTTCCTGAAACGGTGCGATTCGGCGATGGAGATTGATGACCTCACCTTTTATCCGCTTGACCGTCATACCCCGGCCGAGGTGGTTTCCACCTACTTGGCCCCGTTGGAGGAGGGATTCCCTTTGGGGGTCATTTCCGAAGCGGGGTGTCCGGCCGTAGCTGACCCTGGGGCCGCTGTCGTGGCGGAGGCGCACCGTAGGGGGTATAGGGTCGTTCCGTTGGTCGGACCCTCTTCTCTTCTGTTGTCTCTGATGGCTTCCGGCTTCAACGGACAGCGTTTCTCCTTTGTGGGGTATCTGCCTATTGAGGCGGGAGAGCGGGCGAAAGCCCTGCACCGTATGGAGCAACGTATTTATGCCGAGGATGAGACGCAAATTTTCATTGAAACGCCTTATCGGAATGATAAAGTGGTGGAGGATTGTCTGCGGTATTGCCATCCGCAGACACGGCTTTGCATCGCTTTGGGGATTACGACTCCTGACGAGTCGATACGGGTTCACTCCTTAGGGGAGTGGGGGAGTAAGAGGGGGAAACTCTCCCTTCCCAAAATCCCTTGTATTTTTTTGCTTTACAGGTGATTTTTGGTCTGTTTCAATTACTTTCGCTAACTTTTTTCGATTAAAAGGAGGCCCTTTTTGGGGGACAGTTTCGATAAACAGCACCACTAACAATTTACGCTTACCTCCTTCGTAAACAGTTTTCGATTAGGATTAAACCCCTGCTGTACAGCAGGGAGAGAGGTCTTCTATTAATTTTTTAGGATTACAAGGCGGGCTGTAGCCCGCCTTGTAATCCTTTCTGGTAAGATTCGATAACCACTTTCACAAACAGATTTCGATAGACAATGGCGCAAATATTTTTCGATTAATAAGGAAGCCCCCCTTCAGGGAGGAGGGTTCCTATTAATTTGTTTAGGGTTGTAATGTGTGGCTATGCCACGCATTACAACCCTTTCTGGATGAATCGACCACCACCTTCGCTAACAGAGTTTGATTATTTTCGTAAGCTAATAGTGTGAGAACAACATTCGCACACGCTTTTTTGCGATTCTCCCAGAAAGGATTGCAAGGCTTGGTATATCCAAGCCTTGCAATCTAAAAAATAACTTGGGTACCTTTCTCCTGCGAAGCAGGGCTTTTATCCTAAAGCGGCTTTGCTGCCACCCATCGCACCGATAGGTGCGGTGAGATAGCGGCATAACCGCTGTAAAGCCCCGCTATGCGGGAGAGCGGAACTGAATTAATTCTTTAGGGCTGTGGCGCAGTGATAAACCCTGCGCCACAGTCCTTTCTGGATGATTCGATAACCACTTCGCTAACAGTTTATGATAGCTAGCTGCGCAAACAGTGGTTGCTTACCGCTTTCACTTTCCGTCTACCGTCTTCGCTGATAGGTTGCGGCATCTCTTTAGCTTTTCTTTCCGCTCCTTTTAGCGTTTCCGCTTGAAGGTGGCGGGGAGGCAGTTCAGGATGGCATCGCTCCAGAAGCGGCCCAACACTTTCGCCCCTTCCGGATTGGGATGGAGGAAGAAGGTGCCGGCCTGTCCCGATTCGTGGAAGAGAAGTTCGTCGTGGTTCTCCTTGAAATAGTCGAAAGCGAGGGTATCTCCCAAAAAGACCTGTCCGGGATAGCTCTCCGCATAGCTTTCAACCAGTTTGTCTATCATGGGCCAATAGGATTGCAGCCTTTTGAGTCCGTTCGCCAGATAGGTAGAGGAGTTGTAGGTGTTGGGGCTGTACCAGATAGGATGGTGCACCACGAAAATGGCCTGAGGAAAACGTTCCAAGAGTCCGTTGATAATCGCCTGCAGGTTAGTGTAGTAGGAGACAGGGTGGACCGGAGCCCCCATAGGACCCCGTTCGGCACTGTCGTTCGTCCCTAACATGATGGAGAAGAGCAGCGTCCCCTCTTGGGCAGAGAGAGCTTCAGCAGCGGCTACCACGTTGGGAAAATCGGTCCCCGTTACGGGTAGAAAGTTGAGCGTGGTATGTCCGCTAATCCCGCAATTCCGGAAATCGACCGTACCTTGGAGTGCTTCTTGCAAGAATTGAGTCGATTGGACGGGCGGAGCCTCTACTTGAGGATTTTTGAGAATCACCCCTTGGGTGATACTGTTCCCTATGTAGACAACATGAAGGTTTTGGGCGGAGAGGGCACATACAGCACACAGGCCCATCCACAGGAAAAAGAGTCTTTTCATAGAACGATTATTTACTGTTCAGAACAATTTGAGCGGTTTTCAACCCTTTGCCAGAGACAGAGAGGGTAATCGGACCGGCCTCTTCGTGGGTGCGGACAACCACTACCAACTGTCCGTAGAAGAGCTTCATGGTAGGAAGATGAAAGAGTTCGGTAGAGGTGGCATCCCCGTTGCAGGCGGCTCGGTATTCCCCTGCCCCCTTCACGGAAAAGCGTAATGCATTGTCGGCCAACGGACAGGGATTTCCATCCTTGTCCACCGCCTGTACCGTGATGAAAGCGAGGTCTTTCCCGTTGGCAACCAGTTCGGTACGGTCGGCAGTCAAAGTCAGGTGATGCGGTTTGGAGGCGGTGTGAATCTCCTCTTCCGCCGCAGCATTTCCTGCGGCATCGTAAGCTACGACTTTGAGGGTCCCCGGTTCATAGACCACATCGTTCCACCGCAACCGGAAGCGGTCGTACTGACTGGTGGGGTCTTTGGAGATGCGGCCTTGCGACTGACCGTTGACAAAGAGTTCGGCCGAAGGATAGCTGGTGTAGCAATAGAACGGACTCGTATCGCCTTCGTGTCCCTCCCAGTTCCAGTGGGGCAGGAGGTGCAGGGTAGGAGATTGGGTGTTCCAATGGCTCCGGTAGAGATAATAGCGGTCTTTGGGGAGTCCGGCCAGGTCGCAAATGCCAAAATAGGAGCTGCGGGAGGGCCAATACTCGTCGTAAGGAGTCGGTTCACCGAGATAGTCAAAGCCGGTCCATACAAATTCCCCGATTACCCACGGCAGGTCTTCCTGCATAGCCCAATCATCATCAGGCAGATTGGACCAAGAGGCGGACTCCATATCGTACGAAGAGCATTGACCGTCGGGATAGGTCTTTCCTTTCGCCCGTTCAGCCGGGAGTTTGTATACCCCTCGGGAACTGATGGTCGAAGCAGTCTCCGAGCCCAAAATAAATCCTTGCGGTAGCCGTTTGTAACTATCTTCGTAGCGGTCCAGCTGGTAGTTTATCCCGGGAATGTCGAGTACGGTGGCCATCTGGTTCTTTATCGCTTCGTCGGGACGGTTCATCGCCGAGGTTACCAACCGTGTCGGGTCCTCTCGGTGGCAGATGTCCTGCAGGAATTTAGCGATTTTCCCACCTCCCTGGCTGTATTGTTCACTCACTTCGTTGCCGATGCTCCACATGATGATGGAGGGGTGGTTCCGGTGGCAGCGGATGAGGTTGACCAAATCTTTTTCGGCCCACTCCTGGAAGAAGAGGTTATATCCGTTCTTGCATTTGGAGCGTGTCCATTCATCGAAAGACTCAGCCATGACCATCATTCCCATCTCGTCGCAGAGATCCATTTGCCACGGAGCGGGGATGTTGTGAGAGGTGCGGATGGCATCGCAACCCATCTCTTTGAGAATGAGGAGTTGTCGCCGCAGGGCCGCCTTATTGAGTGCCGTGCCCAAGGGACCGAGGTCGTGGTGCAGACATACCCCTTTGATTTTGCGGGGAACGCCATTCAGCACAAATCCCTTTTCAGGAGTGATTTCAATGCTACGGATACCGAAACGGGTCGTGTATTCATCGAGTAGTGTCCCGTTTTCCTGAATCGAAACCGTGGCGGTGTAGAGTTCCGGAGATTCGGGAGACCACAGACGGGGGTTGGTCACGGTCAACCGAGTCGTCGTCGTTCCGTCGAAGTAGATTTCTTGCGCTTCGCTATGGGCCAACGGTTTGCCAGAAGCATCGTAAATGACCGTCGAAACGTTGAGATTGTGTCCCGCCGTATTTTCCAGTTCGGCATCTACCTGCACGATGGCATTTTGTGCCGTGATGACAGGGGTGGTCACCCGTACCCCCCACATGGCGATGGCGATATCACCGGTGAGAATCAACCGTACGGGTCGGTACAATCCGGCACCCGGATACCAACGCGAACTTTCGGAGAGGTTATCCAGCCGTACCGCCAAAAGATTCTCCCCATCGGTCAGATAGGGGGTGACATCGATGTAGAAGGGGGTATAGCCGTAGGCCCAGTGACCCACCTCTTCACCATTGAGATAGACCCGTGGCTGACTCATAGCCCCATCGAAAGCCAAGATGGCCCGACGACCTTGGGGAACGGTAAAGGTAGTGCGGTACCATCCTACACCGATATAGGGAAGAGACCCCGTGCGGCCGGTCTTTTCCGTGGCAATCTTCTCCCCGTTCTGTTCGATGGCTACGACTTGCTTGTCAATCTCCTCGTCGAAGGGACCGAAAATCGCCCAATCGTGGGGAACTTCCACTGTCTCCCAACGACTGTCATCGAACGAAGGGTCGGCGGCTTGGGGAAAATCCCCCTTGGAAAAACGCCATCCCTTTTCCAAATAAATTTCCTGACGGGTCTGGGCCGTCACAAACAATGCCATGCAAAGCAGAGG
>JAJQIP010000133.1 GCA_021199145.1 Porphyromonadaceae bacterium
GGAGATATCGTGCAGCAACCGACACAGCCGCTCACTCTGTTTGTAACTCTTTTCGATAAAGAGGCGGCGGGTCTTCTCATCCATTCCGCCATTATTCATCAACGTCTCAAGATAACCCTGAATGGCGCTGACCGGTGTCTTCAACTCGTGGTTGATATTGTTGGTCAACTGACGTTTCAGCCGGATTTTCTCCTGCTCCTCATGTAGCACCAGCGCATGTTCTCGGTTGCGGTCGGCAATGGTCTGCTGCAACTGGGAATAAAGGGCGACGATATGTTCGGAGATTTCGCCCAATTCGTCCGCCGGAAAGGGCTTTCCCCGCTCAATCCGCTCATTCCGGCTGGCTACCGTGGCGAACTCCTGCAACCGCCGGACGCTCTGCCCGATACGCCAAGTGACGAAATAGGCGGCGATACACAGCACCAGCGTGATGCCTAACATAATCCACAAAAAGGTAAGGTCGGGCCCCAAAAGTTTGATAAGGGAGAGATTATAGGGAAGGGCCGTGCGGACGACGAGACCTCCTTCGCAGGTGGCGGAATAGAAGTAATCGCCCGTACCGTTACCCGAAAAGCGGCGTATGGTATACCCGCTCCGCTCTTCGATGGCCTGCATCACCTCCGCACGGTGGCGATGGTTGGGAATGGTATCCTCCTTCCAGGCATCGGGGAAATCGTAAAGGACGGTTCCCGTCGTGTCGATAAGGGTAACCCGTACATCGGGATAACGGCTCTGCAGCTGCCGCACAAGAAGATCCAGGGGCTCTCCTCGGCCGAGGGCATCCATCAACTGCTCATTTAGGGCCTGCAGCCGATTATTCACCATCTCGACCTTGAACTGCTTCTCTCGGTCGTATTGGAAAACGAGAAAACTGCCCACCAGGATACAGGTGAACAGAAGCAGCAAAGCGAACAGCCGTTGCGCATAAGAGAATCTACTCTTCGAAGCCATATCCGTATCCTAACCGTGTAACAATATGCTTGCCGTAAGGCTCCATTTTCTTCCGCAACCGAGTGATGTTCACATCAATGGTACGATCGACCACAATCACGTCGTCGCTCCATACCCGAGACAATATGTCGGCTCGGGAAAAGATGGTCTCCCGATTCCGCAGAAAAAGCGAAAGCAGCTCAAACTCCGTCTTGGTAAGGCGCACCTCCCGCCCGTCGACCCGACAACTCTTGCGCTGCAGATTCAGCTCCAGCCCTTTGAAACGGACCGACTCCCCCTCCGGCTCTTTATGCGGCGGTGTAGAACGGCGCAGGACACTCTTCACTCGGGCGATAACCTCCCGTATGGAGAAGGGTTTGGCGATATAGTCGTCGGCTCCGAGGTCAAGCCCCATCACCGTATCGTCTTTCGAATCTTTGGCCGTACAGAAAATCAAGGGAATGGAGGCGGTCTCCGGCTGGCTCTTGAGCTGCCGAGCCAATTTGAAACCGCTGATTTCGCCCATCATGACATCCAGCAAAATAAGGGAATAGGAAGTCAGCTCTTTTTGAAGCACCTCCTCGGCACTATAGGCTACATCGACCTGAAACCCCTCCACTTCAAGGTTGAACTGCAGAATTTCGCACAACGACTCTTCGTCGTCGACGACTAAGATTTTGGGGGATTCCATACGTAATCGGTCTGGTTTCGCTACAAAGATAAAAAAATTTTATCTTTCGTAAAAAAGAAAAAAGAAAACGAAAGGGCTACTTTTTGTCGCCCGACGGAGCCGGCAAACCGCAAGGACGCAGGAGACGGACTCCGCTGAAACGGGGATTCTCCTGCAACTGCTCCACAAGCGAACGGCTCTCGACCACCACATAGTGTTGGGTCGAAGAGGCATGGATGAGCCGCACCTCTCCCTCCTGCCGCACGGCGATGCCCACATGGGCGATATCCAGCCCGGGAACATCGGTCGTAAAGGCGATGATATCGCCCTCCTGCACGGCCGCCAGGAAAGCTGAATCCACCTGCCCGACAGGAATATACCGGACCACCGTACCGCTCAACCGCCGCTCTTGCGCCTCCAGGCTGTCAATCAACAGCGGCTCTCGGCACAAAGGCAGATAACGCTCGGCATTCCGGCTCATGAAATCCAACCGCAAAGTATCGGTGATTCCGCCCGCCGCCTCCGACTCGTCGGAGAGAATTCCTTTCCGCTCAGCGTCGGCTATCCAATCGCTGAAATAGTGCAACCGAGAGAGATACCCCTCGCACACCCCGTCCCGATACCGGATAGCCGTCAACTGCCGGACGAAAGCGTCGAACGAACGGCTTCCCGCAGCAGCGGTACGGGCCAAAGCCAGGACGGTCTCGACAAAAGTGGTGCAGTCGACCTCCTGCAGATTGACGCACAACCGCTCGACCGTATCTCGGTCTAACGTGCCGGCTCGGTAAGGTGTGCCCTCCAACAGATGGGCATAGGCCACCACATAACGGGCCACATCAGGTTGCGGAGTGACCACCGAAAGCAGATAGACGACATAGAGGCTATCGTTGGCCGTCACCGTCGTCTGCGCCCCTGCCGGACTATAGCCCAAGCCGCCGCACAAAAGGAGGATTCCATAAAGAATGACCCGCTTCATACTTAAGCATTTCTTCCAAAGATAACTCTTTTTAACGATATTCCCTATCTTATCCCTCTTTTCAGAACGATTTTTTCAAAACGGCGTGTCGCTTCCCTTGGGAAAGTCCTTTCGGATATTTCTGGGATTTTAGGTACGGTTCTTTAAACTTGTATGTGAATTTTAACGGCACTTTACAGATTAACCCAAAAGAAATGGCTATCTTTGCGACCTCATACAGAAAATCATAAGCGTATGGAAAACAACTATTTTTACAACAACTACCGGCAAGAAGAGGTATCGACGACGCAAATCACGCTGATGAAAAGCCTCTATCTTTGGATGTGTATCGCTTTGGCCATCACCGGTATCACCGCCATGGCGGTAGAGGCCTCTTACTCTCTGCAACAACTGCTTTTCAGCGGACGCTACACCTTCCTCATCCTGGTGATTGCCGAAGTGGGGCTGGTCATCTACCTTTCGGCCCGTCTCTTCCAAATGTCTTTCTCCTCGGCCATGGTCAGCTTCCTGGTCTACTCCTTCCTCAACGGATTGACCCTCTCGGTCATCTTCATGGCCTACACCAAGGAGTCCATCGCCTCGACCTTCTTCGTCACGGCCGGCACTTTTGCCGTGATGTGTCTCTACGGCTACTTCACCAAAAGGGATTTGTCCTCGTGGGGGAATCTTCTCTTGATGGCTCTTGTAGGACTGATTATCGCCAGTGTCGTGAATTTCTTCTGGGCCAACTCGACCCTCTATTGGGCCATCACCTACATCGGCGTATTGATTTTCGTCGGCCTGACCGCTTTTGATACCCAACGATTCAAACGGATTCTCGCCAACCAAGAGATTAACGAGACGACCCAAAAAGTGGCACTGGTAGGCGCTTTGAGCCTCTATCTCGACTTTGTGAACATGTTCCTCTACCTCCTGCGCATCTTCGGCAACCGGCGGTAAGAGAACCGATTTTTATAGAAAAACGGGGGCGGCGAGGGCAAGCCCCCATTTTATGTAACCTTTACCCAAATCTGAAAAAATATGGCAACAAAACCCTTCATCTATCAAGAGATGTTCCCGATGGGAAAAGAGAACACCGAATACTATCTCCTGACCAAAGAGTTCGTATCGGTAGAGCACTTCGACGGAAAAGAGATACTGAAAGTCGAACCGGCGGCACTGACCCGCCTGGCCAATGCCGCCATGCGGGATGTCTCCTTCCTCCTGCGGCGGGAACACAACGAAAAAGTGGCCTCCATATTGGCGGACAAAGAGGCCAGCGACAACGACAAATATGTAGCCCTCACCATGCTTCGGAACGCCGAAGTGGCCTGCAAGGGACAGCTTCCCTTCTGCCAGGATACGGGGACGGCCATCGTCATGGGGAAAAAGGGACAACAGGTATGGACAGGTGGCGGCGATGAAGAGGCCCTCTCAGCCGGAGTCTACAAAACCTATACCGAAGAGAACCTTCGTTACTCCCAAAACGCTCCTCTGGATATGTACCGAGAGGTGAATACCGGCTGCAACCTTCCCGCCCAAATCGACCTCTATGCCGTAGACGGGATGGAGTATAAATTCCTCTTTATCGCCAAAGGGGGAGGCTCGGCCAACAAGACCTACCTCTATCAGGAGACCAAGGCCTTAATCACCCCCGACAAGCTGCTCAATTTCCTGGTGGAGAAGATGAAAACCCTCGGAACGGCCGCATGCCCGCCCTACCATGTCGCTTTCGTTATCGGCGGTACTTCGGCTGAGATGAACCTCAAGACCGTAAAACTCGCCTCGGCCAAATATTACGACAACCTTCCCACATCGGGCAATGAACTGGGACACGCCTTCCGGGATATAGAACTGGAGAAGGAGGTGTTGCGGGCCGCTCAGGAATCGGGCATCGGCGCCCAATTCGGCGGGAAATACTTCGCCCACGATGTACGGATTATCCGTCTGCCCCGCCACGGAGCCTCTTGTCCGGTGGGATTGGGAGTCTCCTGCTCGGCCGACCGCAACATCAAAGCCAAGATTAATCGGGAGGGATTGTGGATAGAACGGTTGGATGACAACCCCGGCGAACTGATTCCCGAAGCTTTGCGCCAAGCGGGAGAGGGAAATGCCGTGAAGATTGACCTGAACCGGCCCATGAACGAGATTCTCTCCGAACTGAGCCGCTATCCTGTCGCCACCCGACTTTCGCTCAACGGTACCATCATTGTAGGACGGGACATCGCCCATGCCAAGATAAAGGAGCGGCTCGATGCCGGAGAGGAGATGCCTGCCTACCTCAAGGAGCATCCTATCTATTACGCCGGACCGGCCAAAACCCCGAAAGGGATGGCTTCCGGATCGTTCGGACCCACAACTGCCGGACGGATGGACTCCTATGTTGACCTCTTCCAAAGCCACGGCGGCTCGATGATAATGATTGCCAAAGGAAACCGCAGCCAACAGGTGACCGATGCCTGCCACAAACACGGCGGCTTCTACCTGGGCAGTATCGGCGGACCGGCCGCCATTCTGGCCCAAAACAGCATCAAGAAGGTGGAGTGCCTCGAATATCCTGAACTGGGAATGGAGGCCATCTGGAAAATCGAAGTGGAAAACTTCCCCGCCTTCATCCTCGTGGATGACAAAGGAAATGACTTCTTCAAGCAGATTAAGCCCCTCTGCCTGGGCTGTTCCCGGAAATAACCCTTTTTCTGAGGAGAGGGTGTAACTTCCCTCTCCTCAGGATTATCGGGTGAAAAGAGGAATACCTCCCGAAAATTTGTATCTTTGTCTCAAAGGAGTTTCGGAAAGAGAAAAAGAAACCGTCGGAAAACAGATCTTTTTCCTAGAAATTCTGAAAAGGAAAAATAAACGGTCGACAGAAATAGGAAAATAAAAGGAGATGGCCTTGTAGTTCAATGGATAGAACGGCGGTTTCCTAAACCGTAAATTTGGGTTCGATTCCCAGCAGGGCTACATTTAAAGTTCAAGATACTTTATAAACTGATAAAAACGCCTGGATATTCAACGATTACGGAAATCTGGAAGGTAAAAAGCATAAAATTAAGGCGCTATTTCTGTTTTTTTCGCTTTTTTCCGCCCTTTTCTGCGTTTTTTAGACACAAATCTGACCTGTGTCTAAACGATTTCACCATGTTTATAGCACAATTTTTCCATATTTACTACAAGAAAACAGCT
>JAJQIP010000082.1 GCA_021199145.1 Porphyromonadaceae bacterium
GAAAGGGAGTAACGATGTCCTGCCTGTGTGGGGAAAGTATAGAGAAAATAGTCTCCTTCTTGTCGGACAGAGATTTTCGCTCCTTTGATTGTAAGCGGAGATGCCGAACGGATGGTGCAGGGTTCTCCGGCCAAGGAACGTATCGTACCTTTGGTGATGCGGCCGTCGTGCCAGGAGAGGGAGAGGTCGAAGCCATTCCGTCCTTTCAGACCCGAAACCTCCCCGGAGGACCAGGCGTCGGGCAGGGCCGGGAGGAGGTGCAACTCCCCCTGTTGACTTTGCAGTAGCATTTCGGTCATTCCGGCCGTCGCACCGAAGTTTCCGTAAATCTGGAAAGGGGGATGGGCGTCGAAGAGGTTGGGATAGGTACCCCCTTTTCCCGCATTGGGAGTGCCGGGGCCCACAGCGGTGAGGATGCTGCGAATCATCTGATAGGCGTGGTTACCGTCGAGCAGTCTCGCCCAGAAGTTTATCTTCCAGGCCTTGCTCCATCCAGTCCCCCCGTCGCCCCGTCTTTCGAGGGTCCGCCGTGCCGCCGCCGCATAGCGGGGGGTGAAGAGCGGGGAAATTTCAGTCCCAGGATACAATCCGTACAGTTGGGAGACGTGGCGGTGGTGAGGGTCGGTCTCTTCGTACTCGTCGTGCCACTCCAGAATTTCCCCGTGGCTCCCTATGCGGAGCGGATAGAGGCGGCCACTGGCCTGTACCAGCGTATCCCGGAAAGCGGAGTCGATGCCCAAAACGGTCGAGGTCTCGATGAGGTGGCTGAAGAGGTCCCGGATAATCGACATATCCATAGTTGACCCCATGGTGAGAGCGACCTCCTTACCATCGATGCGGTAGAGATTTTCGGGGGAGGTCGAGGGGACAGTAAGCAGAACCCCCTCCCTTTCGACCAACCAGTCGAGCGTGAAGTGGGCGGCGGCTTTCATGAGGGGATAGGCCTTCTCCCGCAAAAACTCCTTATCACGGGTATAGGCAAAATGTTCGTAGAGATGTCGGCACAACCAATTGCCGCCCATGTACCAATTGGCCCAGGAGGGGTCTCCTGTCTTTTCCCCCACCGTGTTGCTCATCGCCCAGATATCGGAATTCTGATGCGCCGTCCACCCTGTACAACGATAATACTCCCACGCCGTTTTCGAACCTGTCTGTGCCAGGTCGGCTATCCAGTCGAGTAATGCTTCGTGCATCTCCGGCAGGGAGGTCACTTCCGCCGGCCAATAGTTCATTTCGGTGTTGATGTTGAGGGTATAGTTGGAACTCCACGGTGCTTGCAGATAGGGGTTCCAAATCCCTTGCAAGTTAGCGGGAGGGCCTCCGGGACGGGAGGAGGAGATAAGCAGGTAGCGGCCATATTGGAAATAGAGACACTCCAACTGTGTGTCGGTACGGCCTTGGGTATAGGCCAGCAACCGGCGGTCGGTCGGTTCCTGCTGCAGGGAGTCAACCTCTTCGCCCAACGAGAGAGAGAAGCGGTCGAAAAGATTCTTGTAGTCGGCCGTATGTCGTTTTTTCAGGCTCTTGTAGGAGAGTGCCGCCGCTTTGTGCAGGGCCTCTTCTGCTGCCGCCTTTTCATCGATGCCCTCTGTGTCGGGATATTTGTCGAATCCGTTGAAACTCGTCTTCGCCGATAGCAGCAGGAGCACTTCGTTCGCCCCGTCGATATACATTCCAGTAGAGTCGACACGTATTTCACCCCCTGGAGCAGTCGCTTTCAAAGCGGTACGGAATCTCATTCCGGAGTGGCCGTTCTCTTCGTAGACCATCGGTTCTCGGTCAGCCGGAGTATAGTAGTCAGGGTCAATGCGCACCGGTGTAGTGCCTTGCATGGCCATTTCGTCAGCCGCAACCTGTTCCAGGGTATAGCGCAACGGTGAGGAGAGGGTAATCTGCAAGGAGAGGGCATGAGGGGATGAGGCGGTGAGGTGTATGGCCAGGACCTTGTCGGGGGCGGAGACGAAAATCTCCCGTTCGTAGGTGGTCCCCGCTATGGTGAAACGAGTAGAAGAGAGGGCTGTCGAGATATCCAGTTCCCGAGAGTAACCGGTAACTTTCGCTCGGGGAAGCCGATAGGAGATACGTAGGTCTCCCAAAGGAAGGTAACTGGCACTGTAGGGTCCTTGCATCGCTTTGCAACCCTCAGCGGCGGTCGAAAAATCGCTGGAAAAGATGGCTTCCCGGATGAGGGGAAGAAAGTTGGGAGCTTCGCTGTTCAGGTTATCCTGTCGGGGACCGCCTGACCAGAGCGAAGATTCGTTGAGTTGAATCAATTCGTCGGCCACCTCTCCGAAAATCATGGCACCGAGACGGCCGTTCCCTACAGGCAGAGCCTCGACCCACTCGCTGGCCGGTTTGTCGTATCGCAATTTCAAGTCGTTCCGGGCTGTAGTCTCTCCCAGGCAGACGAAGAGACCCGCAAGGAGGCAGAGGGTGCGCAACACCGTGGTGGGCCTTGAGTCTGTATGGGAGATGGGGGTGAACCGGAAAGACTTCATAAAGGGATAAAAAGGAATATCAACAAAGATAAAAAGAAAAATCCATACAGCGAAGAGATATAGAGTTATCCCTATCGGATATTTTTCAAGAAGAGAAGCCGTAGAGTTACGGAATAGAGAGGGTTTCTCTTCCCTCAAGATAGAAAAAAAGGAAAAAACTTTGCTCGTTGGATAAAAAATGGTACTTTTGTTGCCGCAAAAAATGACTCCGTAGCTCAGTTGGTAGAGCAAATGACTCTTAATCATTGGGTCGAGGGTTCGAGCCCCTCCGGGGTCACAAAGTTGCAAGGTCGTGCGAATCAATGAAATAGCGGTTCGCACGATTTTTTTTGCTTTGTTCCGAAAAAAAGATGAGGGGAGGTGAACTACTTCTGAAAAAAAAGTGTTAAATTTGCGGAAGTAAGATAACCAAAGTCGTTGAAATATGGATTACAAAGAATTTATGTCGTTTGCACCGAAAGATTGTAAACCTACGGTAATCAGCAATGTATCGGATTATGCGAAAGCCAAGGCTGCCGTAGCCAAGAAATACGGGAAAGAGGTGAAAGACCTCACCTCGAGTGAAATAGAAGAGGCTCTCGGAAGAATGGGACTTAGTTTGCTGGACATCGATTTGCCGTAGTCGTCGGTCCTCGTCGCCTGTATCGTTTGGAGGGAAGCATTCTTCTCCAACGGAGATGGGCGGAAAAAAGAACACGGGGTGTGTTTCTGCAGAAACACACCCCGTGTAGCGTTTGTAAGGAAATTTTACCTTCTGAGCCCCAACTGTTGGACAATGGCACGGTAGCGCATAATGTCAATCTTCTCCAAGTAGTCGAGGAGACGACGGCGTTTACCTACCATAATTTTCAGGGAGCGAGCAGTTGTATGATCTTTGTGATTTGACTTCAAATGTTCCGTCAAATGAGAGATACGATAGGAAAATAATGCAATCTGGGACTCAGGGGAACCAGTATCAGTATTGTTCTTTCCGTACTTCTCAAAGATTTCCTTTTTTTTCTCTGCCGTTAAATACATGTTTTTACCCTATTTTATGTTGAATGAAATGTTTGAGAGCGCAAAAGTAGCAAAAAATTCCTTTCCGCCAAGAGATTCTTCCCAAAAAATTCACTCTATCGCTCCGAAAAGGTGAAAATTTTCTCCGGATGGGGTGAAAAAGGGATAAAATCTTTCTCTCTTCTCGGGAGATATTATCGTCTTTTTTGTCTTACCTTTGCGGCGAAAAATTTTTTTAAGGTATGCAGAGGCAAAATATTCGGAATATCGCTATCATCGCCCACGTCGACCATGGCAAAACTACGCTCGTCGACAAGATGTTGATGGCCGGCCGTCTTTTCCGAGACAACCAGCATGCAGGAGAGTTGATTCTCGACAACAATGACCTGGAACGGGAGCGGGGAATAACTATCCTCTCCAAGAATGTCTCCATCCGATATAAGGATTGCAAGATAAACATTATCGATACACCGGGGCACGCCGATTTTGGTGGAGAGGTGGAGCGGGTGTTGAACATGGCCGACGGTTGCCTGTTGCTGGTCGATGCCTTTGAAGGCCCTATGCCGCAGACTCGCTTTGTCTTGCAAAAGGCCCTTCAAATCGGTTTGAAGCCTGTCGTGGTCATCAATAAGGTGGACAAGCAGAACTGCCGTCCCGATGAGGTACAGGAGATGGTCTTCGACCTGATGTTTAACCTTAACGCCACGGAGGACCAGTTGGACTTCCCCACCATTTTCGGCTCGGCCAAACAGAATTGGATGTCGACCGACTGGCGTACCCCCACTCAGGATATTTCGGTATTGCTTGACACCATCTTGGAGAAAATTCCCGCTCCGGAGTATATAGAGGGACCTTCGCAGATTTTAATCACTTCGCTTGACTTCTCCTCCTACGTGGGTCGTATCGCCATAGGACGCATACACCGAGGCGAGTTGCGGGAAGGACAAGATATTGTGCTCTGCAAACGGGACGGTTCGATGGTGAAGCAGCGCATCAAGGAGTTGCACATATTCGAGGGAATGGGGCGTACCCGTGTAGCCAGCGCCGCCTCAGGCGAGATTTGCGCCTTAGTGGGAATCGAGGGGTTTGAGATTGGCGACACCATCGCTGATGCCGAACATCCCGAAGCGTTGCCCCGCATCGCCATTGACGAACCTACCATGTCGATGACCTTTACCAACAACGATTCCCCTTTCTTCGGTCGAGAAGGGAAGTACATCACCTCCCGTCACATTGCCGAGCGGTTGGAGCGGGAGTTGGAGCGCAATTTAGCCTTGCGGGTGGAAAAGGGGCGTGAAGAGGGTATGTGGACGGTCTATGGCCGTGGCGTGCTGCACCTCTCCATATTGATTGAAACCATGCGGCGTGAAGGATATGAGTTGCAGGTGGGTCAGCCGCAGGTCATCATCAAGGAGATTGACGGGGTGAAATGCGAGCCGGTGGAGCAGCTTACCATCAATGTGCCTGAGGCCTATGCGAGCAAGATGATTGATATGGTGACCCGCCGCAAAGGAGACCTCCTCTCCATGGATACTCAAGGAGACCGTATCCACCTTGAATTTTCCATCCCCTCTCGGGGGATTATCGGGTTGCGTAACAATGTGCTCACCGCTTCGGCGGGCGAGGCCATCATGGCGCACCGCTTCCTGGAATACCAGCCCTGGAAAGGAGATATCGAACGGCGTACCAACGGTTCGCTTATCGCCATGGAGGCGGGAACCGCCTATGCCTATGCCTTGGACAAGTTGCAGGACCGAGGCCGTTTCTTCATCTTCCCCCAAGAGGAGGTGTATGCCGGACAGGTGGTCGGTGAGAATGCCAAAGAGGGGGATATCGTGGTGAATGTGACCAAATCGAAGAAATTGACCAACATGCGGGCTTCGGGGTCGGACGAGAAGGCCCGGATTATCCCGCCTGTGGTGATGAGTCTCGAAGAGTCGCTCGAATATATCAAAGAAGACGAGTACCTTGAGGTGACCCCACACCACCTTCGTATCCGTAAAATCATTCTGGACGAGTTGGAGCGGAAACGTGCCGCCCGCTAATGTTAATCCTGCCGGCGGTTTTGTCCACCGGATTCTTTTTCTTCCACCCTTATAAGGCGGTTTTTTGAGCATGGATATACGATTTGTGAGTCTGGCCAGTGGCAGCAGTGGAAACTGTTACTATTTGGGAACAGACGATTACGGGATTCTTATCGATGCGGGCATTTCGGCTCTGAAAATCCGCAAGCGGCTGGCTTCG
>JAJQIP010000200.1 GCA_021199145.1 Porphyromonadaceae bacterium
GCCCGATGACCAACCCGACGTTACAGCCGCGCTTTCGACGCTTTTGCCCGAACCGCCCGGTCCGCCCCACGCAGACTGTAATCACACCCGCAATAGCTTTGGTTATAAAACCGGTAGGCGGCAATCAACTCCCGCCGCCGCTCCTGCAACCCCTCTTTACGCCAGTTCCGGTCCCAGAACTCCACCCCCGGAAATTCAGCGGCAACGGCACACCCCGCCGCACGGATTTGTGCCAGGTCTTTCCAGCGGGACGAAGCCAGGGTCGTCGCAAAGAGGGAAAAGCCGTGTTCCGCCGCATAACGGGCCGTCTCCCGTAATCGCATCGTAAAGCAGCGCAGACAACGCCGCCCTCGCTCCGGCTCCTCCTCTAACCCCTGCATCTCCGCCACCCAACGGTCGTGATTGTCATCCGCATCCACGAAGGCCAGCCCCAACGCCGTGGCATGTCGCACACACTCGTTCTTCCGCCGTAAATACTCCTCCTCAGGAAAGATATTCGGGTTACAGAAGAAGAGGGTCGGCCGCACATCGTTGTCGAGCAGACACTCCACAATGGCCGACGAACAGGGAGCGCAGCAACAGTGCAACAGCACCTCTCGCACCCCACCTGGCACCGTCAGATGTATCACAGGTTTCATACCGCAAAAATAGAATCTTCTCCCCTATTTTCTTCCATCACTTACCACAAAAAAAGCGAGGAGACCCCGAAAGATCTCCCCTCTCAAAATGTTTTCACAACGGAATAATCCTTATTGTAAATTGCTCAAAATTGTTCTACAAATATAGATATTTTTTTATTCTCTCCATCAAAAGCTAAAAATTTTTTCTTTTTAAGTTTATTTTTTATATTTGAAGAGGAAAACTTTTGAAAAAAACGAATCATGAAAAACATATTAGGATTAGACTTAGGCTCAGGAAGCATTGGCTGGGCTGTTATACAAGAAGAGGAGGAGAACAAACCCTCTATTTTAGGTATAGGTTCCCGCATCATACCACTGTCAACCGACGATGCCACACAATTCACACAAGGACAAAGCATTACAAAAAATGCGGATCGTACAAAAGCCCGGACACAAAGAAAAATGCTAAATCGCTACCAAATGCGGCGCAGTATGCTCACTGCATTTCTACATGAATACGGAATGACTCCCGATGAGAGGCTCATCAAACTGCCCCCGGTCGAACTATGGGGAATTCGGGCAAAAGCGGTAACTGAAGAGATATCTCTTCCCGAATTAGGACGGGTTTTATACCACCTCAATCAAAAACGGGGCTATAAATCGGCAAAAGGAGACTACGATGAATGCGACAAAGAGAAATCCAAATACCTTTCAGATCTTACAAATAGAGAAAAAGAACTGCGAGAAAAAGACATGACCATTGGTCAGAAATTCTATGCAGAACTGAAGGCTGACCCTTCCTATCGATGCAAAGACCGAGTATATCCACGCGAATCATATATAGAGGAATTCGACCGTATCATGGAATGCCAACGCCAATACCATAATATTCTTACGGACGACCGTATTGCGTATTTACGCAACCATATTATATATTATCAACGGCCTCTTAAATCATGCAAGCACTTGGTAGGGAAATGCACATTGGCCCAAATGGTATATCAACTTCCCGATGGTTCTTTAAAGAGCCGAGGAATAAAAGTCGCTCCACGAACTTCTCCTCTTTTCCAAGTGTGTAAAATATGGCAAACGCTTAACAATCTTGAAATAAAACATGGGAAAGAGAAACTCATCCTCTCCAAAGAGCAACGGCAAACGCTGTTTGAGCATTTAAACACCAATGAAAAATTAACTCCTGCCTATTTCTATAAGATTACAGGAATTTCAAAAAAGGAGGGTTGGTCAGTAGAGCAAACCTTGGGTAGGGGATTACAGGGCAATACGACATATACAGCTTTGAAAAATGCGTTGGATGGATACGCTGAAGCGGGAAAATTATTACGTTTCGAACTACACATCCGAACCGTGGAGATTGCTGATTGCGAAACAGGCGAAATCCTTCAACAACCGGTTATTGATACCGACTTCGAACAGGAACCTCTTTACCAGCTGTGGCACACTCTCTACTCCATTAACGATAGGGAAGTACTCGACCGAGTATTGATTCGTAAATTTGGGATAACGGATGATGCCATTCGAGGAAAATTAAAAAATATCGACTTTGTAAAAGCGGGATATGGCAATCTTTCTAGTTTGGCCATGCGCCGTATTCTTCCCTATCTGATGCAAGGATATGTCTATTCCGAAGCTTGTTTCCGAGCCGGGTACAACCATAGTCAGTCGCTTACCAAAGAAGAGAACCAAAGCCGGGAGTTGGCCAAAGCCCTCTCCCAGATTCCACGAGGAGACCTGCGTCAGCCCGTCATAGAAAAAATCCTCAACCAGATGGTCAATCTCGTCAATGCGCTTATCGATAAATATGGGGCTTTTGACGAAATACGGGTAGAATTGGCTCGTGAACTGAAACAAAGTCGAGAAGAAAGGGAAAATACCAAAGAGAGAATGAACGAAAATCAGAAACGAAATGACAAGATTCGTGAAAGAATTTTAAATGAATACAAACTATATCCGACCTATTCTCGCATACAAAAATACAAGCTATGGGAAGAAAGTGGTAATCTATGTATGTACTGTGGACAACCGGTAGATTGCAACGCTTTTTTAAAAGGGACAGAAGTTGAACGGGAACACATTATTCCGCAATCCCTTTTCTTTGACGATAGCTTTGCCAACAAAGTATGTGCCTGCCGTAATTGTAACCAGGAGAAAAACAACCGCACCGCTTATGATTATATGAGCAGCAAGCCCGAAAATGAATTCAAGAAATACCTCGACCGAATAGATTCACTGTGGAAGGAGAAGAAAATCTCCAATGAAAAGCACAAATATTTGCTCATGAAGGAGTGTGAAATTCCCCAGGATTTTATCAACCGACAATTGCGGGAAAGCCAATATATCGCTCGAAAGGCGATGGAAATTCTCAAGACAATATGCTATAATGTCTATGCCACGAGTGGAAGTGTCACAGCCTACCTGCGCCACCTTTGGGGATGGGATACCGTATTGCATGATCTTAACCTCAATCGTTATCGGGAAGGAGGCCTCACCGAAAATATCAATAATCGAGAATGTATCAAGGGATGGGACAAACGTCTCGACCATCGCCACCATGCCATTGATGCCCTAACCATAGCCTGTACCAAGCAAGGCTATATTCAACGCATCAACACACTTGCTGCGCACAAAGATGAAAAAGGGTATTCCTCTCTCGATCGGTATATCCAAGAGCAACCTCACTTCACCCACCAAGAAGTATATTCCGCTGCAGAAAAAATTCTAATCTCCTTCAAGGCGGGCAAACGGGCAGCTTCCTCAGGCAAACGATATATCCATAAAGGAGGCAAACGTATCCTGGTCCAACAAAATATCATTATTCCCCGAGGTGCTCTTAGTAAGGAGAGTGTCTACGGGAAAATAGCTCGTTACCATAAAGATAAAAAAGGAAACATATCTTTCCAGGACGAATATGTGATTAAATATCCCGTCAGTGGTATTACAAAAAAGAACGTAGGAGATATTGTCGATAAAAATATACGTAACATTTTAAGCCAACGTCTGGATGAATATAAGGACAACGAGAAAAAAGCCTTCTCTACCCCTATCTATACCTCGGACGGGAAACCCATTCAAACAGTACGTTGCTTTACTGGACTAAAAGCAGTGGCCCCAGTAAAATACAATGAAAAGGGAGAGGCCATTGGATTTGTAAAACCAAATAACAACCACCACATAGCTATCTATACCGATAAGGAGGGGATGTTGCAGGAACATGTCGTTACCTTTTGGCATGCTGTGGAGCGGAAAAAATATCGGCTTCCCGTTATCATAGAGCATCCCGATGAAGTTTGGGACAGCGTTAATGACAATATGGATGAAAAATTTCTGAAACAACTTCCCGACCCTACATGGAAATTTCTCCTATCCATGCAGCAAAATGAGATGTTTGTTCTCGGCTTACCTGACGACATTTACACAGATTCCTTGGAAAACAGGGATTACGCTTTGCTGAGTAACTATTTATACCGAGTACAGAAATTAGCAACAAAAAACTACTGCTTTAGACTTCATACAGAAACCAGTGTAGATGATAAATATGAAGGGACCAAAAATGAATTATTATCAAAGGCGATGGGGAAATTAAAAATAATCCAAAGTATGGATGCCTTCAAGAAAATAAATCCCCATAAAGTTCGCATCAATTATGTAGGAGAAATAATTCCCTTATGATAAAAAAGACTCTCTATTTTGGTAATCCTGCATATCTGAGTTTTAACAATGGGCAATTGGTGCTACGACTTCCCGAGGTAGAGAAAAACGATTCGTTGCCAATCTCATTTAAACAAAAAGCTATACGGACAATACCTGTTGAGGATATTGGGGTATTATTATTGGACCACCAACAAATTACCGTTACGCATGCGCTGTTGTCTGCACTGCTCGACAACAACTGTGCCATTATCACCTGCGATAATAATCACCTTCCCACTGGTCTCATGCTCCCTCTTTGCGGAAATGCTACACAAAGCGAACGATTTCATGACCAAATAGAGGCATCTCTCCCTCTGCAAAAACAATTATGGCGACAGACCGTACAAGCGAAAATCGCTAATCAGGCGAAATTATTGCACGAACGAAAGATTGAATGCGGCAATATGCTGAAGTGGATTACAGAAGTACATAGTGGGGATACCGATAATATCGAAGCTCGGGCAGCTGTATATTATTGGAGTAATTTATTCCCTCAAATACCCTATTTCAGTCGGAAAAGAGATGGAGTACCACCCAACAATCTATTAAACTATGGATATGCCATATTACGTGCCATTGTAGCCCGGGCATTGGTCGGAAGTGGTCTTCTACCCACTTTGGGAATACATCACCACAACCGTTACAATGCTTATTGTCTGGCTGATGATATCATGGAACCTTATCGACCTTACGTAGACCGATTGGTGTGTGAATTTCTTGACGAAAGGATCGATATCACTCAATTACAGACAAACATAAAGACCCGTCTCCTTACCCTTCCAACGACAGAAGTCATTATAGACGGGCAGCGAAGTCCGCTCATGATTGCCGTTGCCCAAACAACGGCCACTGTATACAAATGCTTCTCAGGAGAAACCCGAAAAATCACCTATCCCGAAATGTGAAAAACGAACTTGATCGTTTCAGCGAATACCGTATTATGTGGGTACTTGTGTTTTTCGATTTACCGACCGAAACCAAGAAAGAGCGGAAAGCCTATGCGGATTTTCGGAAAAAACTTATACATGATGGTTTTACGATGTTCCAATTTTCCATCTATATACGTCACTGCCCAAGTCGGGAAAATGCCGATGTACATATAAAACGAGTCAAATTATCCCTTCCTTCACTTGGGAAAGTAGGGATATTGTGTATTACCGACAAACAATTTGGAATGATGGAAATTTTTTCTGCTTCTAAACCAATGACACCCCCTACACCCATACAGCAACTCGAACTATTTTAAAAACAAAAAGCACCTTCTCTACATAGAGAAGGTGCTTTTTTCGAATGCAATTTTTAATTTCTATTCCTGACATAACAAACTGGTATTTATCGATTTGTACGCATCCAGTTGTATTCGGTATGTCAAAGATACAATTTTGAAAGCAATTTACAACA
>JAJQIP010000062.1 GCA_021199145.1 Porphyromonadaceae bacterium
ATATAGCATATTTTCTCTTTTCTCCGAGGATGTGCAAAGTAAGCGAAAAGCAGAAGCAGGGCGGTGACCAAGAGCATCAGACCAACCCCCAGCAGACCGTTTCCGAAAAAGTTTTCCACCCGCTCTTTGAAGAAAAAGCCGACAATGCCGATGGGAATCATAGAAAGAATGATTTTGACAACATACTGCGTCTCCTCCCCCCATTGAAAACGAACGACTCCCGACAACAGCCGCCCGATTTCCCGATACAACACCACCACAGTACTGCATACCGTGGCTGCGTGGACCAAAACATCAAAAGTAAGATTCTCGCTCCCGTTGACCCCCAACAGCGTACTGGCAATCTCCAAATGCCCGCTGCTACTCACGGGAAGATATTCGGTGAGTCCCTGCACGAGACCCAACCACAATGCGTCCAACCAGGTCATTCCTTGTCGCTGTTAGAGAGCTTTCCGGGGTCTTTATACAAAATGGCGAAAACCATAAAGACAAAACCGAGAAATGCGATGGTCGGTGCCAACACGATGCGTCGGAAACTAAAGATATCGGGATTGTACTGTTCCATGGTCGAACCGCTTCCGGCCATCAAGGCAAATCCCAAAATAATGACCACGAAAGCGAGGGCTATCATCCACAAATTGCGAAGCCCCAAGGCAAAGAGACGCACATCGGTCTTCTCATCTCCTTTTGTTCTGGCAGCCATACCGCCTTTTCCCTTTTTCTGATTCATATAGGCTTAAATATAATACAACTTATCCCGACCCGTCCGCAAATAACGCCCCACGGCAATACGGGCGGCCAGCCACGACAACAAGACACCGGCCACCAAAAGGCCGACGGCAATGAAAAGCATCATCCGCTTATCGAGAAGCGAAGAGAAACCGCTCAACTCCTTACAGAGATAATAGACCCCACCCCACAGAATTCCATTGGCGATAAGCGCACCGAAGAATCCGTTCACCATATGGGCCCGCACAAAAGGACGGCGGATAAAAGAAGGGGTCGCTCCCACCAACACCATAGTATGCAGCAGGAAACGTTTGGAATAGGCGGCAAGACTCACTGTATTGGCAATCAAGACAACTGATATGACTGCCATCACCACGGCAATACCCAAGAGAATAATGCCGATTAATCGCAAATTATCGTTGACCAACCCGATAAACTCTTTCTGATAAGAGACACTCTTGATGTAGGGATAATTACGCCGCAACGTGCTGTCTATCCGAGCCAACTGAACGGCATCGGCATAGTCGCTATGAAGTTTTACCTCAAACGAAGGACGCAAAGGGTTATAGCCCAACAATTCTTCAGGATTTTCACCCAACTCGGCACACAACTCCTGCAAGGCATCGGCTTTGGAAATATAGTGTACCATACGGGCATAGGGGGCCGCCGTCAACTGCTTTTCCAACCCCTTCACCTGAGCCTCGGTGACATTCTCGTCGAGAACGACCGAGAACCCCATATTCTCCCGCACATAAAGGGACAACTGGGTGGCCATGACGGTCATAAGGGCAATGATTCCCAACAGGAACAAGACCAACGACGTACTGATGGTCGAGGTCAACCGAGCTCCAAAAAACGAACCGTATTTTTTCTTTTTCGATTTCAACATCTACCCTTCTACCGTTTTTCTCTTCCTGTTTTCCGCTCTTTGTAACGCCACAGGGAGGAGGGAACAAAGTAAGGCAACACTCTCCACAATTTTTGACAAAAAAACAAATAATACCCCAATTATTCTCCCATATTTTGTTTTTTTAACAAATCGAATCTTCTCGATTCGGAAGGTAGTGTCAGTATCCTATTGTGACCGGGCGAGGAGATTCAACCCCGCACGGCCTGTTTCCCGACCGGAAGGCCGGATAGTTTTCGAATAACCTGTTTCCTTATTCAGCCGGAGTCCAATCCACATTCGTCGTATAGTCATCCTCTGCTACAGGGACAAAATCGTCTACCCGTACCGTATAGGTAATGGAAGAGAGGATAGGATTGTCATCGTCATCCACACCGCCGTCACCGGTACCGAAACTGAAGGTGTAGGTGTACTTCCTGCCAGCTTCCCAATCGATGGCCACGGGAATATTAGCATCGGCCGTGGTGATTACATTCCCCTCCATGCTTCCAAAGAGACAGTCAGCCTCGGTAGGTACATAGTTCTCCACATCTCCGGTGGAGATATTGAAGATGGCGCATTTAATCCGGAAATAGGAACCCTTTTCATAGTTCCACTCCTCTTTCGGAAGTTCTCTCTTTTGCGGTACGAGCAACAGGGTAGTCGACTCATCCGATAAGGTTTGTACGTCCGGAGTCAATGCTGTCTGCGCAAAAGTGATTCCGTAACTGGTGAACATTCCCGTCGGAGTCCAGGTCACAGCCTCCGGTTCAACGGATTCCCCTTGATAATAGTTGTTGTCTGTCGTTCCCGTAGGCACCAGGAAAGAGCCCTCTCCATAGAGGTTGTGAATCTCGATGCCGTCGATAAGGACATAGAGTTCTTTGTTGGTATCCTTCGCCTTGAAGACAACCTGCGAAAGGGCGTGGCGGAAATTCAAGAGAACAGATTCGTTGTCTTTGTTCTGAGAGGTAGCCACCGCATAGAGCAAATCCTTCTGTTGGGAGACATTTCCCTCCACCGTGTAGGTAATCGTTTGACTACTCCGGTCAAATTCACCTCCGTTGAAGGCATAAAAGTCGAGGTCGTGGCTCGGCCAATAACGGGAAGCGGTGACATCTGTGTAAGAACCGTCGCTTTGCCGTTGAACTTCATCTCCCTGAATGTAGGGACTATTGCCATCCGAAAACATGGCCCACACGGTAAATTCCCCTGGAAGGGCGTTGTTGTCGTGGAGTTGGCTCGCACGAGTCATCTTACCGGAGACCACATGAAAGTTGATAAGGTCCTCCACCGGGTTGAGGCTGACCACTTTGTCATCACTGCAGGAGGCCAGCGACGCTATCGCCAACGCTCCCAAAATCCATTTTTTTGTTTTCATACTTTTTTTGGGTTGGTTAAACATTTGTTTTTTCGTTTGTTTTGGGTTTTTACTCATCTATTTCTTATCTCTTTTTTCTTTTATCCATTACAGAGAAATATCTTGTTCGACTTCGTCCCAGTCGTCCACACTCGGGGTGAAACCGCTCTCCGGAGGAATGACTTCGGGTAGCTCCAGCCCGTCGATAACAATGTGTACGTGGTGAGGGTCCGGAGCCGTATCCACCTGCTGTGTCACGTCATACTTCTCACTACCTGTCGTCCCATAGGCATACTTCGACCCGTCGTCCATCCAGACGTAGAAGACCATCTGGTCCGCCAGACCTTTCTTCTCCATGTTCCCAAAGGTCTGGAAACTTCCTATCAAGGTTGAATCTCCTTCCGCTCCCCCTCCGAAAGGCACCGTTACCCCTTCCGTCCCTAATTCTCCCGTACAGGGGTAATATTCCCCCGAAAGTCCTGAGATGGTACCGCACACCGCTGTCATGTGCCCTAAATTTCCCACATGTTTCACCTCATAGTTATACGTGCAGGTCATCTCCCAGGGTCGCAGTCGTATCGTCACCGTATCCTCAAGTATCACCTCCACCGTCCCAAGAGTGTCACCCCAAATCTGGTCCGGAGAGATAACCACCCGTTCATCGCTGCTCCCCGACGGTCGAGGAAGATCTGTCGAACGGCTTCCATAACTGTTCCCATAAACCGGCTCGAGGATATCCCCCTCCCGTGTGTAGAAGTGGTGCGTCTCCGCCTTGTTCGTTCCACTGAAGAGCAATCCCTCCGTATCGTTGTTGTAACTCAGCACCATGTAGCTCCCCGCAGGCAAGGCCACGATACCTCCTCCCATTCCTATCAGATCGAACCGCCTGTAGCTGTTCCTCCCGTCGGTGGGGTAGAAATAGACCACCATCCCCTCCGGATTGGCCTCCGGTGCCTCCGTCCAATCAAAGCGGACCTCTACGTAACCATTGTGGGGATGGTCATAGCAGAGCTCCTTGTGCTCGCAAGAGGGGAGCAACCATACCATCAGCACCATCGTCAAAAGATTAGAGGGAGTGCCTCTCTTTTGTCCCTTATCCGATGTATGATTGCATATGGGGATTTGGTTCGGTCTCTCTGTCCGCCCTTGTCCATACAATACGGGACCATTCATCTCTTCCTCCCTTTCTTTCCGTTGTTCGTGTTCTTGCACCCCAGCAGCCACACCAGCGAGACCTCCGCCTTCGTCGGCCCGAAGTATCTCCGCTCCTTGGTCACCTGCCAGACATACTCCCCGTCCATGGGGAGGTACTCCTTGTACTCTCCGCCCATATAGCCGACTCCGATGCTGAAGTCGATGTTCAGCCGCCTGCGTATAGGCAGCGAGTAGCCGTACTCCAGGCCCGCCGCCCAGCTCCACTTGTCGCCTAAGTAGCCCCGTCCGCCCGTCTCGTAGTCGTAGGTGAGCATCTGTCCGTAGGCTCCTAAGTGGTGTCCCTGCAGGGGCTTCTCCTTCGCCTTCTTCCCCAGCCACTTCCGCAGGGCCAGGTCACCCCCGTAGGTGCGCCAGTACCACGACCTCCTGTCGCTCTTCCACCAGGCGTAGCTCCACTCCGCCGCCACGGACCAACGCCTCCCCATATAGA
Source organism: Porphyromonadaceae bacterium (assembly GCA_021199145.1). Taxonomy (GTDB): domain Bacteria; phylum Bacteroidota; class Bacteroidia; order Bacteroidales; family UBA11471; genus Caccoplasma. The sequence goes on from JAJQIP010000062.1 coordinate 4,621, forward strand.
GCTCCACCCCGATGGTGGGGGCCAGACCGGCGTCCAGCAGCAGGTTAGTCCGAACCGAGAAGTAGTAGCTCCGACATGGTTCTATATAGAGGGTGTCATGGATGTAGAAGGGAATATACAAGGTGTCGTGTAGAGCCGTTCCTCCTCCTTCGGGACGGGTCACACAAAGCTGCGTGACCCGCAGTTCCGGGAAGAGATTCTTATACATATATTGATAAGGAATGCCGTTCTCTATCTGGGAAAGCCGTTCCACATTGTCCAAGGCCGGATTCTTCCCTTCGGCCGTACTGTCCACCACCTCTTGTAGGAAAGCTACTGTCTCCTCTTGGTAGGGCATCAAGGTATCCGCCTCCGCCAACCGTAGCAGCCTTAGCCAGTCCCGACCGATATAGCCGTATTCCACCAGACTGTCGGGCAGATCCACTTCCCGTTTCAGGAAGTCGGAGAGCACTTCCGCCCGGCGCTTCGAGAGACGTAGGTTCGCCCGGACTTCTCCTTCTGGGGAGGCGGTACCAATAATACGGACCTTTTCCGGCCAGTGACCTTTCAACGCACGAAGCAGGTCAAGCGACTCCTGATTCGCCTCGTACTTTTCGTCCAAAGCCGCATATCCCCGGTGAAAACGAATGAATATGGTATCGGTTCGTAAAGAATCCTTCGAGGGAGAAAGCCGCAAGGTCGACCCTTGGGAATTATCCGTTCTTGCAGGCGGTTCCGACCGAGACTCTTCACCTACCGAATCCGGGATGAGAAGCAATCTCTTCGCACCCGCCCTTCCGCTCACCGCAAAAACCACGATAAGGAACAACAAACCCTTTTTCCCTATATATAATAAAGAGACCTCTTTTCTTTCCATTTCTTTTATCCGGCTCTCTGGCAGTGGGTTGGCGGTCGGGGAATTCCCTGTTTTGTCCCGCCCCGCACCACCTTCCCAAACGTCGCAGAAACCTCTTTCCCTCCAAGATTCCTAAACGGTTGCCAGTACTTCTCCCCGTAAGAGAAAGAGCGGCCTTTCTACAAAGGGTATATTACATTTTACAATAAGGATTTAGAGCAAAGAGAACCAGCTCTCTTTTTGTAAAAAAT
>JAJQIP010000033.1 GCA_021199145.1 Porphyromonadaceae bacterium
TCAATCACTTTTATTTTAAATTAATAGCTATTTGTTTTTTATTCTTTATTTTTACCTTAAAAAAATTAGTTTGTATTTTTAAGAGCTTCTAGATTACTGTTTAGATAAGAGAGCTAAAGTGATTTTTATCATTTAGTCGCAAAGTTAATAGTTTATATAGGAACAAAAAACATTTTGTGATAAAATTTAATGTTTATGCCCGTTATTTCGTAGAGAAAGGGGATGAGGGGCGGGAAAGAAATTTTTGTAAACGAATCCTTAAAGGTGCTATTAAAAAAGAAAAGCCCCCAATTGCTCACAATTGGGGGCTTATAAGTTTATAGACGGTATCAGTTGCGACGGTAATAGGCCATATCGTTGACATCAAAGGCCTCGATATAGGCGGCATTTTTATGCACTTCCGCTTCGGCATACCGGAGATATACCTCGGCCGATGCCCGGAACGATGCATTGCGCTGCGTATCGAGGATGAGCAGGTGGCTCATAATGATGTGTCCGGCCATTTCGACCATACGGCGGGCGTGGAAGTCGATGTACTCACTCTCCTTGGTCTCGGTTACATTCTTGACCGTAGTCTCATAGAGGGCGGTAAGCTCTTTCAAGCGAGCCCGTAACGGTTGCAATTCGTCTGAAACCGGCTGTTCTTCGTAGAAGTGCATCATGTTCAGGAATGTCCCTGTGGTGACGTGGCGTATGGCCGCCACTACCTGTAACTGGGTTGTTCCTTCGTAAATCGAGGTGATGCGGGCATCCCGATAGATACGTTCACAAGCGTAGTCTTTCATGAATCCCGAACCGCCGTGAATCTGTATGCAGTCGTAGGCATTCTGGTTACAGAATTCACTTCCCATACCTTTCGAGAGAGGGGTAAAGGCATCGGCCTGTTTTTGGTAACGTTTCATCTCATCACGTTCCTCTTTTTCCAGTTTGCGCTCTTTGGAGATGTCTTCGTAAATCTTGTACATATCGACAAAGCGGGTGGTTTCGTAGAGGAGCGAACGGGAGGCGTCGAGCTTGGCTTTCATCAGGGAAAGCATTTCAGCGACGGCCGAAAATTCGATAATGGCTTTCCCGAACTGGCGACGGTCACGGTCATAGGAGAGAGCTTCCCGATAGGCCGCTTCGGAGATACCTACCGATTGGGCCGCAATGCCTAATCGTGCCCCATTCATCAGGGCCATGACATATTTGATGAGGCCCAACTTACGTTCCCCGCAAAGTTCTGCTTTGGCATTGCGGAATACCAGTTCGCAGGTGGGAGAGCCTTTGATTCCCATCTTATTCTCGATACGGCGGACAGTTACTCCTCCGTTGGCTCTGTCGTAGATGAACATGGAGAGACCACGACCGTCTTTTGTTCCCTCTTCCGAACGGGCCAGGACCAGTGCGATATGACCATCGCCATTGGTGATGAAGCGTTTCACTCCGTTGAGATACCAACATCCGTCGGTTTCGCTGTAGGTCGCCTTGAGCATAACCGATTGGAGGTCGGAACCCGCATCCGGTTCGGTCAAATCCATAGCCATCGTTTCCCCAGCACATACACGGGGTAGATAGCGTTGTTTCTGCTCTTCGTTAGCGAACTCATAAATCGTTTCCGCACAATCCTGTAACCCCCAAATGTTGACAAATCCTGCGTCCGCACGGCTTACCATATCGGCCGCCATGATATAGGGAACGAGCGAGAAATTCAATCCGTCGTATCGGCGGGGAAGCGAAATGCCCATCAGTCCCGCCTTTACTAAGGCATCGAGGTTACGTACCGTACCCGAAGCATACTCCACGTGGCCATCGACCACTCGGGGACCTTCGTGGTCCACGTCTTCAGCATTGGGCGCAACAATTTCCCCACAGATTTCTCCGGCAATTTCGAGCACCTTTTCGTAGCTGTCCATGGCATCCTCAAAATTGGAGGGAGCATAGTCGTATTTCCGGGCATCAGCGTAATTGCGTTCTTTCAAAGCCACAATCCGCTGCATGAGCGGGTGTGTCAAATGATGTCTTAAATCACTGTTATCGGTATAAAAATTGGCCATAATCCTCGGTTATTTGCTGTTTTTCTTATAATACTTTATCATTTTGGGCAATACATCTTCTACTGTACCGGTAATCACATAATCGGCAATGGCATTGATAGGCGCATTAGGGTCGCTATTGATGGAGATGATAATCGAACTATCCTGCATACCGGCAATGTGCTGTATCTGCCCGGAGATGCCACACGCAATGTACAATTTGGGATGGACGGTAACCCCGGTCTGTCCTATTTGCCGGTCGTGGTCGGTAAAGCCGGCATCGACGGCCGCACGTGAAGCACCTACCTGCGCTCCGATGGTATCGGCCAAATCAAACAATAGTTGGAAATTCTCTTTTGAACCAACTCCATATCCGCCGGCTACAATAATCGGAGCGGATTTGATGTTGATTTTCGATTTCTCCATTTGTCGGTCGATGACCGTAACAGCGAAATCGGTGTCGGAAACATATTTCGACACATTGAGTTTTACGATTTCCCCTTTATGGGCCGATGAAAGAGCCTCTTTCTTCATGACGCCCTCCCGTACAGTCGCCATTTGGGGACGGCAATCGGGATTGACAATGGTCGCTACAATATTTCCCCCGAAGGCGGGACGGATTTGATATAACAAGTTATGGTAACTCTTGCCCGTTTTCTTGTCCTCGTAGTCTCCTATTTCGAGTGACGTACAATCGGCCGTGAGACCGCTGTGCAACGCTGAGGATACCCGAGGTCCCAAATCACGGCCTATGTGGGTCGCTCCCATGAGGCACACTTGGGGCTTTTGTTCTCGGAAGAGGTTAATCAATACCGACGCATGAGGTTGAGAGGTATAGGGAGCCAGTCGTGAGTCATCAGCCAGATAAAGGGTATCTACGCCGTATGAGAAAACTTGGTCGGCAATACCGTCAAGCCGGTACCCGATGGCAAGAGCTTCGAGTTTACAGTGGAGTTGATTGGCCAAAGAGCGTCCTTTGGTGAGCAGTTCGAGACTGACATCGGCAATAACTCCTTCTTCTACTTCGCAATATACAAATAAATTATTCATAATCGTTTTCTGTTTTTACAAGGTGGCTTCTTCCGCAGGGAAACGCCACGACAAGTTATTATCCGATGGTATGGTTTACAATCAATTCTTTTATCAAATCTTCGATATCGGCATCCGAAGCGGTGAGTGTCTTACTCTCTTTGGCCTGGAATACGATATTCTCGATTTGTTTTACTTTGGTTGGGGAGCCAGCCAATCCCACTTGTGAGAGGTTGGCATCCACATCGGCAACTCCCCATTCGGTGAGATGCAGATAGGGACGTTCCTCATATAAGGCGGAAGAGGTGGAGTCACTTTCATTGCATTCACTGGGTGTCTTGGCGTATTTATATTTCTGTACGGCTTTCGCATTGCGTGGACGGCAATCGTCGGCACTCCCGTTCACGGTTATTACAACGGGGTAGGGGGATTCTACCGTCTCCACCCCTCGCTCGAGGCGACGTTTTACTCGGACCTTTCCGTCCTCCGCACTCAAAATCTCTTCAGCATAAGTAATTTGGGGAACGCCTAACTTTTCCGCCACTTGCGGTCCTACTTGCGCCGTATCTCCATCGATGGCCTGTCGGCCACCGATAACAATATCGAAATCTCCCATCTTGCGTACCGCACAAGCCAATGCATATGATGTGGCCAATGTATCGGCTCCGGCAAAAGCCCGGTCGGTGAGGAGTATACCCCCGTCCGCTCTGCGGTACAATCCTTCTCGGATGATGTCTGCTGCACGGGGTGGACCCATCGTCAACACTTTTACCACTGATCCAGGATATCTTTCTTTCAGTTGAATGGCCTGTTCAAGCGCCTTCAAATCTTCGGGGTTAAAGATGGCGGGAAGTGCGGCACGGTTTACGGTGCCGTCTTCTTTCATAGCGTCTTTTCCCACATTCCGGGTATCCGGTACTTGTTTGGCAAGTACCACAATTTTTAGACTCATAGATTATTTGGTTTTTCTTCCGGTCTAACCGGATATTTAGCTGCAAATATACGATTTTCAGCACAAAGATAAAAATTATGTGCAAATAACGTAATTCCTCTGAATTGCGTAAAAAATATAGGGCGGCTTAGATAAGCCGCCCTATATTTAATCGGGATAAATTCTCTTAGAGAATACCTTGGTCCATCATAGCTTTAGCCACTTTCATGAATCCTGCTATGTTGGCCCCTTTCATATAGTTAATGTAGCCGTCGGGTTCGGTACCGTATTTCACGCATTGAGCATGGATGGCGTGCATGATATCCCGCAGACGGTGGTCTACTTCTTCGGCACTCCAATTGATATGCATCGCATTCTGTGTCATTTCCAATCCCGATGTGGCCACGCCACCAGCATTGACCGCTTTCCCGGGACCATACATGATACGATTGGCAATGAAGAGGTCGATAGCTTCAGGGCAGCAACCCATATTTGAAATTTCTCCTACACATAATACCCCATTGTCGATGAGGCGGCGGGCGTCATTTTCGTCCAACTCGTTCTGTGTAGCGCAAGGCAGGGCAATATCGACTTTCTGTTCCCACGGCCGACGATTGGGGAAGAACGATACGCCGTATTTGTCGGCATAGGGGGCAACCACATCGTTACCCGATGCCCGCAGTTCGAGCATATAGTCAATCTTCTCTCCACTAATGCCGTCCGGATCGTAGATATAGCCGTCAGGACCTGACAGGGTAACCACTTTCGCACCCAGTTGTGTCGCTTTGGTGACAGCACCCCAGGCAACGTTGCCGAATCCACTGACGGCAATCGTCTTTCCTTGAATGTTAATTCCTTTGGCCGCCAACATCTGGTGTACAAAATAGAGGCCACCGAATCCGGTAGCTTCCGGACGAACCAATGAACCTCCGTACTCAAGTCCTTTGCCGGTAAATGTCCCCGTATGTTCACGGGTCAGTTTTTTATACATGCCGAACATGTAGCCGACTTCTCGGCTGCCCACGCCAATATCACCTGCCGGTACATCCATGTCAGGACCCAGATGGTGCCACAATTCCAACATAAAGGCTTGACAGAAGCGCATGATTTCTGCATCGGATTTTCCCCGTGGACTGAAATCGGATCCCCCTTTTCCACCGCCCATCGGCAGGGTGGTCAAGGCATTTTTGAAAATCTGTTCAAAGCCGAGGAATTTCAAAATAGAGAGATTCACCGAAGCGTGGAAACGGATACCTCCTTTGTACGGGCCAATGGCGTTGTTGAATTGTACCCGATATCCCAAATTCACTTGCACTTCACCCTTGTCATCAATCCAAGGTACTTTGAAGGTAAAAATGCGGTCTGGCTCAACCAGTCGCTCTATGAGTTTCGCTTTTTCGAATTCCGGATGTTCGTTGTAAATCTTTTCGATGGAAAGTAAAACTTCATGTACCGCTTGTAAATACTCTGATTCGCCAGGATGCTTAGCCGAAAGGCTATTCATAATTGCCTGAATGTTCATAGTCGTTTGTTTTAAAGGTTAATTTCGTACAACAAAATTACGAATTTCCTTTTGTCAGGCAAGGAGTTGGAGCAGAAAATTTTTTGTTTGTAGAGACAAAAGATACTATAAATCCTTTATGTACATTAAAGATGAGGCATCTATGT
>JAJQIP010000022.1 GCA_021199145.1 Porphyromonadaceae bacterium
GTGTTTGTTGTTTTTAGGAATCATTCCCATGCAAGCGCAAATTACGACCGCAAAGAGTTCTTCGACCATATTGAAGACGGGAAACCGTCCCGAAGCGGGGACATTCGGTCTCTTCCTCGGTCCGAGCATGAGCGACATATTGCTCATGATTGACCAGGACATCAATTACCGAGGTGTGCCCTTGGTGAATTTCAAGTATTTCTGGTCCGATTCGTGGGAGTTTCGTATGGGTTTCCAGTTTTACAAGACCACTGAAAAGCTGAAGGGAAACAACACCGACGACGGGTACGACGAGAACGTGAAGAATAAGAACGCAAAGGCGAACAACCGCTTTACCCCGGGAGTCGCCTATCACTTCGCCGGAATCAATCTGCTGGACATCTACGTCGGCGGTGCCGTGCCGTTGGGATGGGACAAGTATAAGGCCATCGACGAGACGACCGTGAAATACGGGAACGGAAGTGCGTCGGAAGAGTACTACTCCAACGTGACCCAGAAATCCGGCATCTTCGGTGTACAGGCCTTTATCGGTCTGCAGGCGTTTGTGGCCGACCTGCCCTTCTCCATCGGACTGGAATACGGTCTGTCGGCCATGTTCCGGACCGGTCTGCAATATAAGCATGAGATGAGAGAGGGCGGAAGTGAACAGGTCTACTACACAACGGAGAAGAACAACGGTTCCCGATATGACGACCTGAAAATGAGCAAGAGCGAAATAGGGGGAGATATTCGCATTACATTCACCTATTACTTTAAATAATTAAGGGATATGATGAAGAAGTTATATTTTGTATTAGTTTCCGGCATACTCCTGTCGGCGACCTCCTGTAGCGGGATCTATTCCGTCCGTTCGGCCCGCTCCACCTCTTTCGCCCCCGATGAGGTGCGGTTGTCGCTCAGCATGTCCGACATGGAATTCTTGGGAGAGACGGAAATATCGACCTTCACCCGAGTCTATTTCGGAATAATCTTTCGGCTTGACTCTTTGAACGGACAGGAGTATGACCGCCGTGCAGTGACCAGAGTGCACCTGAGGGGAGAGAAAGATGTCAATTTGCCCAGGGTCATGAAAAAAGCCCTGTACAAGGCCATGGACGACTATCCTGAGGCCGACTACTATATGCCGGTCTATGTCAAGACCGAACGGGAAAGGATGTTCCTCGGCAGATATGTCACTCGGAAAGCGCTCATCCGGGCCTATAGGATTCGTAAGGTCGAGGTGTCAGGGGAGGTATCTGAGGAAATAACCGAAGAAGTATCCGTTCCTACGGAATAAACGTCGCTTCCGTTCATGAAAACAGCCGTGCTGAAAATCTGCCTGTGCAGCGTTCTTTTCTTATGCTGTATCGCTTGCAGTGAGGACGATGAATCACCGGTGGTCCTTGTTGTCTCCCCGGAGTCCATGACCACGCAGTGCAGTGCCGGGACCAATCTGTTGTACGAGGTTGAGGGATATTCGACAACCTCCTCCCCGTTGCGGTCGTTCACAGTGAGGACCTACGACGAGGAACGCGGATTGTTGTCCCTCCTCGATACGACCCTGTTCGCCTCTCGGTTCGTCTACTCCTTTCCCTATGCTGTGCCGGAGTTCTCGAAAGATGACATCACGATACAGATACGGTTCGAACTCTCCGACGAGGCGGGGAACATGATGGATGTGCATCGGTACGTCACTGTCGCCGAAGGTACGGTCGAACTGGAGAGCTACGAAAACATCTCCCTGTATGCGCCCGGTTCTGGCGGACCGGATGCCTACAATCTGAGCAGCTGCCAGGTCTTGTATCGGGAATTGGCCGACTCCTCCGAAGTGGATATATACACCTATAAGGCCGATGAAGACACCACCGCCTCTCTGTCGTTGGAGTGGCGTTCCTATACGGGCGTGAAGTTCGTGCGGTACAACGAGTTCAACTATGCGACGGCGACGCAGTCGGCGATTGAAAGCAGTTATGTCAGCGGTATGCCGCAAAACCGGATAACCGATATCACCGCCAACGATGTCATTCTGATTGGAAAAGATACGGGAGCCATAGGGGTCATCAAGATTCTGCTCGTGAGCGACACCGACACGGCCCGATACTATCTGTTCAGTTGGAAAAAGATAAAGTCATGAACAGGGCGATAGTTTCCTGCAAAAGAGAATAGAATGGAATCTCCGTCCGTAAGTCTGTCCCGCATGCGGGACAGGCCGGTTTCAAGGCGGAGAAAGCGTAAATGAATTCATAAAAAAGTGTAAACAAATGTATAAACCAACAAAAAATCCGAACAATATGAAAAGCAAGATGAAATGGTTCATGTGCGCCTTAGCGATGGGCCTGACTCTACAGGGATGTTCTTCCGAAGACGAGGCGATACAATATGATGCCATACAAGAAGCAACCGGCACCCTTGACGGCTACGACTATGTCGACCTGGGTCTGAGCGTGAAGTGGGCCGCCTGCAACATAGGTGCCTCCTCTCCGACCGAATACGGCAGTCATTTCGCCTGGGGCGAGACGAAGACGAAGTCGTCCTATACGGAGGACAACTGTGTGACCTTTGACAAGGAGATAAACGACATAGCCGTCGATTCCGTCTATTTCTCCTACGATGCCGCACGAGCCAACTGGGGCGATGCATGGCGGATGCCGACAAAGGACGAGATGGACGAACTGATGAACAAGTGCCAATGGACATGGGTGAGAATAAATAGACATAAAGGCTACAAGGTGACGGGTCCCAACGGAAACAGCATCTTCCTCCCCGCCGCCGGCTGGTGCGTCAAGGATTCGCTCTACGATACCGAAGAGATTGGCTACTATTGGAGTTCCACCCCCGACGAGAGTCATACCAACCGTGCCTACTACCTTGAGGAACAAGGCGGAGGTGTCGACCGCTACTGGAGCTACCGCTACCTCGGGTTCAGTATCCGTCCCGTCATGGAGGAAGAAGATCCAAACCCGTTAAACGGTACCAATATACCAAGTGACAATCTCGCAGAAGAGAACCCGGAAATAGGTACATCCACGACTACTATCCCCAATGTACAATACACCATAGAGAATGACGGTGACGATGTCATTATCCGATTAGATATGACTGGCATACAAGATGCTTCTACATCCGACTGGCTTCGTCTTGTCGGTACGGCGCAGAACGGACAGAATGTATGGCTCTCTATCGATGGTAATCCAAAAGGAATTCTCGTGTATAATACAGCTGATGATGAGGATGAAGACGTTGCACGCTCCGCCGACCTCGTATTTCTTGTAGACAATTCGGGTTCTATGTCAGAGGAGGCGGATGCGATTGCAAGGGATATTATCTCGTGGAGTAAAACATTGGAACAGTCGGGCCTTGACATTTTATTCGGTTGTGTGGGATATTCCGAATCAGGGACGATAAACGGGGGTATTAATCTCACCACACCGGATGCGCTCAGTACATTTCTCAATCGTGCTACAGGGACTTCTCGAACGATGGGTTTCTCTGGTACGGACGCTTCATTATTGCAGTCCGCTGCTTCATCGTATAAAGTCAGCAACGAATGCGGCGGGATGGCTTTGCGGTATGCCGATGCAAACATCTCGTTCCGCAGCGAAGCTAATCGCATCTATGTGAACTTCACTGACGAACCGAACCAACCAGCGGGCAATGAGAAGTATTCCGTGGAGTACTTTGCCGACCAATCCAATTGGGCGACTACACAAGGGACTGTACACACCGTATACAGTGCCGATACAACATTTACCGAAAAGCTGTATTACACCGAGAAACCTTGGCACATCTCCGAATATACGGGCGGTACAATCCTTGTCGCTCCGTCTGATTTTTCCAATGTAACACTGGAGGATCTCCCCGTGTCGGGTGCAATGCACAACTCGTACATCATCAGATTCACGAATGTAAGCGAATATATGGATGGTCAGAGTCACATAGTGAAGATTACAATCCTTTCCGCTGATGGAAAGACACGTGCGGAGAAGATTTTCTATATGACATTCGGTACCGCTAATTAACAGATTATAATATAATTGACAGGGAGCGTTCCTTAAGGTTCGCTCCTTTTTTTCGTGTTGTCAACTAATGTCCCTATGGTATTTAGTCGAATCCTGCTAATGTAGATGGTAAATCCTCCTGAAAGTGTTGCGAGGTATGGCTATGCCATATCTCGCAACACTAAATAAATAATTGAAAACCTCTCTCCCCCAAAGGGAAGCTTCCTTAATCGAAAACTGTTTGTAATGAAGAATTTTAAACGAACTCTGTCAGCGACGTTATTATTCGTAAATCGTTAAGGTTATATCAAATCAAGACACAATCCCTCTTTGAATCCACTATTGTCCCCACAACGATAGTCATCCCTCCCAAAAAGCCAGATATCTAAGTTTGCTTACCTCTCACTCAAAAATTGCACCAGCTAACCGGAATATTCAGTCAAGAAAAAATGAAAAACTTTTCTCTCCTCCCTCTTATTCATTTTTCTTGTAGGATGTTTGTTTTTATTTTTCTTTGTCTTATCTTTGCCTCGAAATATAGAAAATAGCTTGAAAAATGGCTGTTATTATTCGATATTGAAATTTATCTTTCACTTTTAATTATAAATTACAATGAATGCCCAAAAAGTATTAAGCGACTTAAAAAGACGTTTCCCCAACGAGCCGGAATATCACCAGGCCGTTGCCGAAGTATTAGGAACTATCGAGGAAGCCTACAATGAGCACCCCGAGTTCGACCGTTACAACCTCATCGAGAGGCTTTGCATTCCCGACCGTGTTTTTTCTTTCCGTGTAACATGGGTCGACGATAAAGGTCAAGTACAAACCAATATGGGATACCGCATTCAACACAACAATGCCATTGGCCCGTATAAAGGAGGTATCCGTTTCCACTCGTCGGTAAACCTTTCTATCTTGAAGTTCCTTGCTTTTGAACAGACTTTCAAGAACTCACTGACAACACTTCCCATGGGAGGTGCAAAAGGGGGTTCCGACTTCAGCCCACGGGGAAAATCCGACGCTGAAATTATGCGTTTCTGCCAAGCGTTTGTCACGGAATTATGGCGCTATATAGGTCCTGAAACCGATGTTCCTGCCGGAGATATAGGAGTCGGAGGCCGTGAAATAGGCTACCTGTTTGGGATGTACAAGAAATTGGCTCGTGAACATACGGGTACTTTTACGGGGAAAGGTCTTGAATATGGCGGTTCGCTTATTCGTCCTGAAGCTACGGGTTACGGAAATGTCTACTTCCTACTTGAAATGTTGAAGACTCGCAACATTGATATAAAAGGGAAAGTGGTAGCCGTTTCAGGGGCCGGCAACGTAGCCCAATATACAGTGAAAAAGCTCATCAGTTTGGGGACCAAAGTTATCACCATGTCCGATAGCGACGGATATATCTACGATCCCGATGGAATTGACGCTGAAAAGCTAGACTATATTTTCGAATTGAAAAACATCTATCGAGGCCGTATTCGTGAATACGCTGAGAAATATGGATGCAAATATGTCGAAGGCGCACGTCCTTGGAATGAAAAATGTGATATCGCCATGCCGTCGGCAACCCAAAATGAAATTGACGGTGATGACGCCCGTGCACTCTTGGCCAATGGTTGCTTTGCCGTATCGGAAGGCGCCAATATGCC
>JAJQIP010000043.1 GCA_021199145.1 Porphyromonadaceae bacterium
TCATGGGAAATCCGAAAGCATTTCTTGAGATAAAAAGAAAAGAGGCGGGTTATAGGCCTGTCCAACAGCGGAAATATGATTTTGCCGAGGTAGAGCTTACCTTCAACGACGAGGAGTGCCATCAGCAAGCCTCCCGTTGTATGGATTGCGGTGTGCCGTTTTGCCACTGGAACTGTCCGTTGGGCAACCGTCAACCCGAATGGCAAGACCTTGTATATAAGGGAAATTGGCGGGAGGCCTATCGTATCTTGCAGGAGACGGATGACTTTCCGGAATTTACGGGGAGGGTTTGTCCGGCCTTGTGTGAGAAAGGATGCGTATTGACCCTCTCGATAGACGAGCCGGTCACCATTCGCAACAACGAAGCCGCCATCATTGAAAAGGCATTTTCGGAAGGGTATGTTGTGGCCTGTCCGCCTCGTACACGTACCGGAAGGAAAATCGCCGTTATCGGTTCCGGTCCTGCGGGACTGGCCTGTGCCAACCAGCTCAACCGCAAAGGGCATACCGTTGATGTATATGAGAAAGATGAACGCATCGGGGGGCTGTTGCGCCTGGGAATACCCGATTTCAAACTGAACAAGGGAGTCATTGACCGTCGGTTGGCCTTGATGGAGACCGAAGGGGTGTCGTTCATCTGCAATACGCAGGTGGGGAAAGACAAGAGCAAACTCGCCAAAATGCTCTCGGACTACGATGCCATATGTGTGGCAATCGGGTCGGGAGAGCCCCGGAATCTCCATGTAGAGGGAAGGGATTTGAAAGGAGTCTATTTTGCCCTCGAACTGTTGAAGCAGCAAAACCGTCTCATCGCCGGCGATAAAGTCAATCCGGAGGAATTGATTTCGGCGAAGGGGAAAAAGGTGCTGATTATCGGTGGCGGAGATACAGGTTCGGACTGCGTGGGAACAGCTATCCGCCAAGGAGCGGAGAGTGTGTTGCAAATTGAGATTATGCCCCAGCCTCCTGTCGGAAAAAATCCGGACACTCCGTGGCCCAATTTCCCGCAGATACTCAAAACCACCTCTTCGCATAAAGAGGGATGTGAGCGGCGGTGGAGTCTGGATACGGTACGGTTTATCGGTGAGAACGGCATCTTGAAACAGGTAGAAGTGGCACCGGTGACCTGGACGAAAGACAAAAACGGACGTATGTCGGCCCAGCGTGCCGCCAAGACCGAAATCATTGATGTCGATCTGGTATTCCTGGCGATGGGCTTTGTACATCCCGTTTACGAAAATCTTGTCGAGAATCTGGGCGTGGAACTAGACGAACGCAAAAACGTGCGTGTCGATGCCGAGAATAAAACATCGGTAGCGAAAGTCTTTGCCGCCGGTGACGCCTCTTATGGTGCGGGGCTGGTTGTGCGGGCCATCGCTTCGGGACGCAAAGCCGCCGCAGCCATAGACCAGTATCTGTCTCATAAAAAATAGACCCGCCATGTGTGGAATAGTAGGAATTTTCAATATAACTCCCCCCGTGGAGCAGATGCGTGCGCAGGCACTTGCCATGTCACGGCGTATCCGCCACCGTGGTCCGGACTGGTCGGGCATATATGTAGGCAAGAGCGCCATTTTAGCCCATGAACGGCTTTCGATTGTTGACCCCGCTTCGGGGGGACAGCCGTTGAAAAGTCCGGACGGAAAACTCATCCTTTCGGTCAATGGCGAGATATACAATCACCGGTCCTTACGGGCGGGAATATGTCGGGACTATCCGTTTCAAACAGGTTCGGATTGCGAAGTCATATTGGCTCTCTATCAGAAGAAAGGAGTCAATTTCTTAGAAGATTTGGACGGCATCTTCGCCTTTGCCCTCTACGATGAGGAAAATGACCGTTATCTTATCGCCCGAGATTCCATCGGCGTGATTCCCCTATATATGGGGAGAGATGAGATGGGACGAGTCTATGTGGCATCGGAGTTGAAAGCTCTCGAAGGATATTGTTCCGAGTACAAGCCCTTTCTCCCGGGTCATTACTATGACAGTCGGGAAGGACGCATGGTACGTTGGTACAACCGAGATTGGGAGCAGTATGATGCCGTGAAGGACAACGGCGCAGATATCGAGGCGTTGCGGGAATCCATTTCCGCTTCGGTCCAGCTGCAGTTGATGAGTGACGTTGCCTATGGCGTACTTCTTTCGGGCGGACTGGACTCGTCGATTGTCTCGGAGGTCCCCAAACCCTTTGCCTCAAAACGGGTAGAGACGGACAATAAAGGAGACGCCTGGTGGCCTCAATTGCACTCTTTTGCCGTCGGTCTGAAAGGTGCGCCTGACCTTGAGGCGGCCCGCAAAGTCTCGGAACATATCGGGACCGTCCATCACGAGATTAATTTCACGATACAAGAGGGACTGGACGCTTTACGGGATGTGATATATTACATTGAGACCTATGATGTGACGACGGTTCGGGCATCCACCCCCATGTATCTGTTGGCCCGAGTCATCCGTTCGATGGGCATTAAGATGGTGCTTTCAGGGGAAGGGGCCGATGAGATTTTCGGCGGTTATCTCTATTTCCATAAAGCACCGAATGCCAAGGCTTTCCATGAGGAGTGCGTCCGGAAAGTGAGCAAACTCTATCTGTACGATTGCTTACGGGCCAACAAATCCCTGTCCGCCTGGGGCGTTGAAGGGCGTGTGCCTTTCCTCGACAAGGAGTTTATGGACGTTGCCATGCGCATCAATCCCGAAGCGAAAATGTCGAAAAACGGCAAGATAGAGAAATGGATTCTACGCAAGGCCTTTGAGGACTATTTGCCGGAAAGCATTGTCTGGCGGCAAAAAGAGCAGTTCTCTGACGGGGTAGGATATAATTGGATAGATGTGTTGAAACAGATTACCGCCGAACGTGTGTCGGACGAAGAGATGGCTCATGTGGCCGAGCGTTTCCCCATCAATCCGCCGATGAATAAAGAGGAGTACTACTATCGCACTATCTTTGAAGAGCATTTCCCCTCCGAGTCGGCCGCCCGTAGTGTACCTTCAGAACGCTCAGTAGCTTGCAGCACTGCCACAGCTTTGGAATGGGACGAGTCGTTCAAGCAATTGAACGATCCCTCCGGTCGGGCTGTCAAGAATGTTCATGTGAAGAGTTATTGAGCCTTTTTACTCTGTTGCATAGAGAGAGGATTTTTCTCGAATAGAGAAAATCCGGAATAAGCCTTGTTTGTGGAAACAGGGCTTATTTTTTGTATATAGCTAATTTCTAAAAATCGTGAAGGGGCTTTTTTATGCAGGTAAAAACGGATATATTTGTGGGGTTTAATATCAGTTCTATGATTTACAGAATGGGCAAATACAAACGGACAGACCCTATGAGTGTGTTGGTGTGCAAGAACTATCCGATACTTCTTGTCATGAGCCGTTTTGGAATACCTCTTGGCTTTGGAGACAAGACGATAGAGGAGGTGTGCGTTGACAACAAGGTGGATGTGGATACCTTTTTGGCGATAATCAATTTCCTATTGGATGAAGACCATGACGCCTCGGGAAACGCCCCTTTTTCGATAGAGGCCATGATGCGCTATCTGCACAATTCCCATGACTATTTCTTACATTTCCGTCTGCCGACCCTCCGCCGAAATTTATTGGAAGCCATTGACTGTGGTCCAAAAGATGTATCGGTTGCCATTCTTTCCTTTTTTGATGAATATGTGACGGAGGTGCAGAAGCACATGCTGTATGAAGAGCAAACCGTATTTCCGTATGTAAGAGCCCTGCTTGAAGAAAAGCCACTTACGAAAGAGTACAATATCGGCATTTTCAGCAAACGGCATGACCAAGTCGAGGCCAAACTGGGAGAGCTGAAAAACATCCTGATTAAATATTATCCCGCTAAAAGCAGTAATGAGTTGAATGCCGTGCTGTTTGATATCTTTGCCTGTGAGGAGGATTTAGCGTCCCACAATTATATAGAAGATTTTCTGTTTGTCCCCGCTATTCAGAAACTCGAACTAAAACGAGGTAGAAATCTATGAAATCTTCCTTGAAAATAGCTGTTGTAGAACCCTCTTTGATTATACGTAACGGGATAGTTTCCGTACTGCGGAGACAGTTGTCCCTTCCTGTTGAAATTATTGAAATAACGGATTTGACAAGGCTGGCCTCGATTTTGTCTTGTCGAAAGCCTGATATTCTGGTTGTCGACCCAGCCCTTTTGGGCGTTTTCTCTCTCTCACAAATACGGAAAGAGGCCAATGGCATGAAGTGTGTCGCCCTACGGCACACGGCAGTTGACCCTGTCGTATTGAAAGGTTATGACGGAGAGATAACTATCTATGATACAGCCGAATCGATTTGTGAGAAAATTGAGAAACTGAGCGAATCCTCAGCAGAGGCCTCTCTGCAAGAGGGACCCTTAACAGACCGAGAGAAGGAGATTATCACCGGTGTTGTAAAGGGATGGACCAACAAACAGATTGCCGATAAATTATGCCTTTCGACCTATACGGTGATTACCCATCGTCGGAATATTGCCGCCAAGTTGCAGATACACAGTGCGGCCGGCCTTACTATTTATGCCATTGTCAACCACTTTGTGGATATCAACGAGGTAAAAGGATCCATTTACCGTCAGGAGAAATAATTATCTCCTTATCTTAAACGCTTATAGGAGAGAAAAATCATCTCTGTCGTCGAGAGCGGGGAATTTCCGGCGGAGCTTTTCCAGTTCTTCCGTCGTAAGAGTCGCATAAGCCTCACATTCCTTTTCAGCCGGACAAGCCGCTATGGTGCGGCCATAGGCATCGAGAATCGCACTGTCTCCTGAATAGCCGCAAAACGGGTCTCTGCCGACACGATTCACCCCTACCACATAACACTGATTTTCGATAGCCCGGGCCCGTAACAGGATTTTCCATGCCTCAGCCCGTGGGGTAGGCCAATTGGCTACGTACACCGCCATATCGTAATCGTTGTTGTTGCGGGAGAAGACCGGAAAGCGCAGGTCGTAGCATATCTGCAGTAAAATGCGTATGCCCTTGTAGGTTACAATCACACGCTGGGTGCCGGCCGTGAACGCCTTGTCTTCACCGGCAAAAGTAAAAAGATGGCGTTTGTCGTAGGTGGTTATTCCGCCATCGGGTTTTACGAAACAGAGGCGGTTGTAAAAGCAGTTGTTTTCTTGGATTAACAGACTTCCCATGAGAGCGCAGTCCAGTCGCATAGCCGTCTCTTTAAGCCATGACAGCGTAGGAGAATCCATCGATTCGGCCATCTCCTGTGGGCGAACACAAAAGCCGGTGGAAAACATTTCCGGCAAGATATACAGGTCGGCTTTCTCACAACGGGACAGCGTCTCGGTAATCTGATGGCGATTGGCAGCGGGGTCGCCCCAAATGATATTTCGTTGTAAAACGGCGATTCGCATATAAAGGGATGAATGATACGTTTTTACGAATAGGAAAAGGAGCGATTCTTCAAAACAAATCCGGGCTGTGTATGGGTTGTCTTAAAAAAGTCGGCCCGATTTTGCGGGCCGCTTGGGCGGAAAGACAGGGATTCGAACCCTGGGTACCCGTAAGGGTACAACGGTTTTCGAGACCGTCCCGATCGACCACTCCGGCATCTTTCCTTAGGTCGTTTCTAAAAAACGGGAGCAAAATTAGAAACTATTTTTTAATTCTCCAATTCACGTCTGGAAAATATTTGGTCTCAACGCCTATCGACTATGTTCCCCGTTTATCTTTATCGGACCGATATTCCCAACTTTTGTAGGGCTTTTGGGAAAGGTACGAATTGTAATAACGCACATCTCCTGTCACCTCCTGACCTATCCAATCGGGGCGTGCAAAAGATTCCTCTCTATGTGACAATTCTATTTCAGCGATGACTAACCCCTCGTTCTCGCCACCAAACTCGTCGATTTCCCATATTTTCCCGTCAGGGCCGGCTTTCCGGTAACGTATTTTCTCAATGAGCGGTTTCAGGCAAAGCGTATCGAGAAGTTGTGCGGCATCGGCCGGCGGAATTTCATATTCGAATTCCAAGCGGGCACAATCTATAGACTCTCCTTTGATAGTGATAAAACCCCGATTTCCGGCTAACCGTACCCTCACTGTACGGGAGCTTTCCGTACATAAATATCCTTGCTTATAAGACTTTGAGAGACTGTCGATTTTATACTTGTCGCTTGTGACTAAAAATTTTCTCTCTATTTCGTAGGGCATAGGAAGGATGTTTTTACGTTTAGTCGGTAAAGATACTCAAAAGACCCAATTTTCACTCTCACAGATTATGGATTCTTGCAAGAAAATAGGATAGAGCCGATATTTTTTTTACCTTTGACGCGGACAGAAAATGGCCTGGAATGAATAGATATATTGCAGGGATAATTATATTTTTTTCATTTTTATGTGCTACATCCCAGGTGGTAGCCCAAACAACGACCATCACAGGTATTGTGACCGACTCTATTACAGAAGAGCCTCTTTCTTCCATATCCGTATTTCTGAAAGGGACGACCATCGCTGTAATGACGGACAGTAACGGACGTTACACGATACGGACTTCCCGTACGGATGTTACCGAGGTGGGGTTTACTTCATTGGGTTACAGGGAGAAAACCATTCCGGTAAAGATGGGCGGTATACGTGTAGTGAACGCCTCTCTGTGTCCTTCGGATTTTATCCTTCAAGAGATTGACGTGCGGCCCAAGAAAGAAAGATATAGCCGGAAGAACAATCCTGCCGTAGATTTTGTGAGAAACCTCATATCCCGCCGTGACGAGCACAATCCGGAAAACCATGATTATTATTCGTATGATCAATACGATAAGATGACCATAGCGCTGAACGACTTTTCGGAGGAGAAGAAAGAGAAGAAAATATTCAGCAAGTTCCAATTCCTGTTTGATTTTGTCGACACCAGTGAGATTACGGGAAAGCCTATACTTACGGTATCCATCCGAGAAAAAATCTCCAAGTGCTATTATCGGAAAAATCCGGAGTCCCATAGGCAAAAGGTGAATGGCATCTATCACGAAGGTATTGATGAGATATTCAGCAAGGAGGGTATAGCGGCATTTTACAATGAGATTTTCAAGGAGATAGACATATTCCAGAACAATATCTCCATCATGCTTACCCGTTTTGTCAGTCCGTTGTCCACCATAGGTCCGGCATTTTATAAATATTATTTAGGGGATACCGTGATTGTTGACGGGGAGAAATGTCTGAAACTCCTGTTTGTACCTTTCAATGCCGAGTCCGCTGGGTTTGTGGGGAATATGTACGTAACACTCGATTCCACTTATTTTGTCAAGAACCTTAGCATGGCTGTGCCCAAAAATATAAATCTGAATTATGTGGAAGACTTGATTATCAATCAGGAATTTACCCGAACTTCAGATGGCACCCGTATCAAAACGAAGGACGATATGGTCGTAGAGTTTCAGATTATGCCCGGGACCCCTAAACTGTATACCCGTCGGTTGGCCATGTATCGTGGACACAGTTTTGACCCCTTTGTCGATAAAGAGACCTTGGAACTTTTCAATCAGGAGGACCGGGTAGTTGTCGATGATATGGCGGAGGTGATGCCAGCCTCGTTTTGGGATGACAATCGGCAGGTAGAGTTGAAGACGCAAGAGAGTCTTGTGGGGCAGTTGCTTGAGAAGTTGCGGTCGATACCGGTCTATTATTGGCTCGAAAAAATTATCAAAATCCTCATTACCGGATATATCGAGACCGGACATGAAAAGGATATGAGTAAATTTGACATCGGGCCTATGAATACCACACTCAGTTACAACTCTTTTGAAGGGCTTCGTATGCGTGTGGGCGGTTTTACGACGGCCAATCTCAACAAGCATTGGTTCTGGAAAGGTTATGTCGCTTTCGGTACAAGAGACCATAGGGTGAAATATTCATCCCGTGTAGAGTATTCGTTCCCGGAGAAGGATTATTCACCGGCAGAATATAAAGTCCATTCGTTGGCCCTCACACATACCTATGATGTCAATCAATTGGGTCAGCAGTATGAGTATACGAACAAGGATAACATATTCTTGTCGTTGAAGCGGAAGAGTGATATCCGGACAACCTATTTGCAGAATACCGAATTGTCTTACCAACGGGAACATGATTTCGGACTTTCCTATGGAGCCAACTTGCGGTACAAAATTGAGGAATCGACCAAGTATGTTACTTTTACAGAGAATAGTGGAATAGACCACAAATATTATCATTGGGCAGAGGCGGAAGTCCATATCCGGTACGCCCCCCATGAAAAATTCTATCAGTCAAAAGGTATGCGTTACCCCATTAACCGTGATGCACCGATTCTCATGTTGTCGCATACCTTCTCCCCAAAAAATTTCTTGGGAAGCAAGTTCATGATAAATCGGACCGATATCACATTTGCGAAGGATGTCTGGTTTTCGGCTTTCGGACATATCGAGTCCGCCTTCCAGGTGAGCCATGTATGGAATCAGGCTCCTTATACCATGTTGATTATCCCTAACGCCAACTTGTCGTACACCATACAAGAGGGTTCGTACAGCTTGTTAAGCCCTATGGAGTTTGTCTTTGACTCCTACGCATCTTGGGACGTCAGTTATTATGCAAATGGATTGATTTTCAATCGTATACCCTACCTAAAAGTGTTGCGTCTCAGGGAGGTGTTTACCTTTAAGGGATTCTTCGGAAATCTCTCCGATAAAAATAATCCCTATAAAACAACTCTCAATCCACATTTGTGGAGTTTTTCTAATAAAGAAGGGGAATACATAGCTGATGGCAATAATAAGACCCTTCGACTCCCCTATATGGAAATCGCCGCCGGTCTTGACAATGTCTTCAAGATATTGCAAATCGAGTATGTGCATCGTCTTACCTATCGTGACCACCAGAATGTGTCGAAGCACGGAATCCGTATCGCCTTGCATTTCTCGTTCTAAAGAGTGATGATTGAAATTTATCAAGAGGAGGCATTTGATAATAAAAACAGCCTTGGCGGTCTGATTGAAAGGTAAAATTGTATGATTGTCGCTCGTCAAAAAAAGAGAGAAAACATTGCCGAATATCTTCTCTATATGTGGCAAGTGGAAGACATTATACGAGCTTGTCAGGGGGATATGGAGGTCATACAGAAACGTATCATTGACGGCTATCGTAATGTTTCGGCGGAAACCTTAAAGGCCATATACGATTGGTATGAAAATCTATGTGAAATGATGCGCCTGGAAGGGGTGATGGAAAGCGGCCATTTACAGATTAACAAAAATGTCCTCCTGGACTTGACGGATTTACACCAGCGTTTGCTAAAATCCACCCGTGAACCCCTTTATGGCACCACTTTCTTCAAAGCCCTGCCTTATATAGCAGAGTTGCGTACCCGTTCCGGGAACAGGGATATCGGAGATTTGGATGTCTGTTTCAATGCCCTTTACGGAATACTTTTGCTGCATCTGCAAAAAAAGGAGATTACGCCGGAAACCGAAAAGGCCATGCATCAGATTTCCCAATTTGTGGCCCTTCTGGCGGAGAAATACAAAGAGGATAAAGAGGGAAAGTTGGAGTTATAAAATATATATATATCATGTCTACGATTCTTGTTACTGGAGCTAACGGACAATTGGGCAATGAAATGCGCAACAAAGCTCGTGTGGATACCGCCAATCACTATCTTTTTACGGATGTTCAGGAGTTGGATATAACCGATTTGTGCGCCATTCAACGTTTTTTGGCGGAAAACCCTATCGATTTTCTGGTAAATTGTGCAGCATATACAGCTGTGGATAAGGCAGAAAGCGATATTGAGCTGTGCCGAAAAATAAATGCTTTAGCGGTTGAGAATTTGGCTAAGGCTACCGTTGCTGTCCAAGCGAAGATGATACATATATCGACCGATTATGTCTATAGCGGCAAGCATTTCATGCCTTATGTAGAGAGTGATGTTGTGGCTCCCTCGTCCGTTTACGGAGTGACGAAGCTCGAAGGTGAGCAGTCGCTGGCAGCAGCGAATCCCCAGTCCGTAATATTGCGTACCTCGTGGCTCTATTCACCGTATGGAAACAACTTTGTTAAAACCATGCTTCGTTTAGGCAAGGAGCGGACCACCCTTTCGGTGGTCTCGGACCAAGTGGGGACGCCGACCTATGCCGAGGATTTGGCAACGGCTATAGTCACGATTATTCACAGCGACCGTTTTATACCGGGCATTTACAACTTCTCGGATGAGGGGGTATGCAGTTGGTATGATTTTGCTGTGACAATACATCGTATGGCAGGAATCACATCTTGCCGTGTGTCGCCCATTAGGACCGTTGACTACCCATCGGCAGCTACACGTCCTTTTTACAGTGTGATGAACAAGAAAAAGATAAAGGATACCTATTCTCTGGAGATTCCTCATTGGGAAGAGAGTCTGCAGCGGTGTATCGCTCGATTGCAGGAACAAGATTAAAATCCCCGATAAGACGTGAGTACATTTATTGAGAACATTCAGAAGCGGCGAACCTTTGCCATTATCAGTCACCCTGATGCAGGCAAAACGACTCTTACCGAGAAGCTTTTGCTCTTTGGCGGAGCCATCCATGTAGCGGGTGCCGTAAAATCGAACAAGATAAAAAAGACGGCGACATCGGATTGGATGGAGATTGAGAAGCAGCGTGGAATTTCGGTGGCCACTTCGGTCATGGGATTCAATTATAAAGATTATAAGATAAACATTTTGGATACCCCCGGGCACCAAGACTTTGCGGAAGATACCTATCGTACTTTGACAGCCGTAGACAGTGTGATTATTGTGATTGACGCTGCAAAAGGGGTTGAGATGCAGACGCGTAAACTGATGGAAGTGTGCCGTATGCGTAAAACTCCTGTCATTGTCTTTGTCAATAAGCTTGACCGAGAAGGAAAAGACCCGTTCGATTTATTAGATGAGATAGAGGCGGAGTTGAAGATTGCCGTGCGCCCACTCAGTTGGCCTATCAATATCGGGCAGCGTTTCAAGGGGGTATACAACATCTATGAAAAGAATCTCAATCTGTATACACCAAGTAAACAAGTAGTTACCGAAGCCATAGAATTTCGGGACATACATAGTCCTGAATTGGAAAAACACATTGGAGAAGCAGATGCAAACAAGTTACGTTCGGATATGGAATTGATATCCGGGGTTTATCCGGATTTCGATGTCGAAAAATATCTGGCGGGAGATCTGGCACCTGTTTTCTTTGGTTCGGCATTGAATAATTTCGGGGTGCGTGAGTTGCTGGACTGCTTTGTAGAAATAGCCCCTTCACCCCGTCCTGTGCAAGCGGTTGAACGGGTTGTACGGCCTGAAGAAGAAACCTTTTCGGGATTTGTCTTTAAAATTCATGCGAACATGGATCCCAATCATCGTAGTTGCATAGCGTTTGTAAAAGTCTGTTCAGGCCTATTCCTCCGGAACGAAAACTATAAGCATGTGCGTCTGGGGAAGGAGATGCGCTTTTCCAGTCCGACGGCTTTTATGGCCCAACGCAAATCAACGGTGGATGAAGCTTATCCGGGCGACATTGTCGGTCTGCCGGATACGGGAAACTTCAAAATAGGGGATACCCTTACCGCTGGGGAAGACTTGCATTACAAAGGTCTGCCCAGCTTTTCGCCGGAAATGTTCAAGTATATTGAAAATGCCGATCCGATGAAGTCCAAGCAGTTGAACAAAGGACTCGATCAGTTGATGGATGAGGGCGTTGCACAACTTTTCGTCAATCAGTTTAACGGGCGCAAACTCGTAGGAACGGTAGGACAACTGCAGTTTGAAGTAATACAGTATCGTCTCCTGCATGAATATGGAGCCCAATGCCGGTGGGAGCCAATCAGTCTGTATAAAGCCTGCTGGATTGAGAGTGACGATGCTGAAGTCCTTGAGAACTTCAAAAAACGCAAATACCAGTTCATGGCCAAAGACCGAGAGGAAAGAGATGTGTTCTTGTCGGATTCGGCCTATGTACTACAAATGGCACAACAAGATTTTCCGGAAATCCGCTTCCATTTCACTTCGGAATTCTGACAGGTTTTCTCTGTCAAAAATCGCTTGTTCGTATGCCATAATATCATTACATTTGTGAATAGGAAAACAACATCAGGATTAAATCCCAAATGTATGCAAGAAAAAATAATCATCCTTGATTTCGGTTCGCAAACGACCCAACTTATAGGTCGGCGTGTGCGTGAATTGGATACCTATTGCGAGATATTGCCTTATAATAAATTCCCCTACGGTGATGAGAATATCAAAGGGGTCATACTTTCCGGCAGCCCTTTTTCAGTCTATGATGACAAGGCTTTCAAGACCGACCTGTCCTCTATCCGTGGCCGATATCCTATTTTGGGCATTTGCTATGGCGCACAGTTTATCGCTTATAGCGATGGCGGCACCGTTGAACCGGCCCAAAGTCGGGAGTATGGCCGTGCCCGTCTTTCCCGTTTTTGTAAGGACAATGTGCTCTTTGAGAATGTAAGGGAAAATTCGCAGGTGTGGATGTCGCACGGGGATACCATTACGGCTATCCCTGATTATTTCAAACCTATCGCTTCGACGGATGAGGTCGCTATTGCCGCCTATCAGATTGAGGGGGAGAAGATATGGGGTGTGCAGTTCCATCCGGAGGTATTTCATACCGAAGACGGGATGCAGATATTGCGGAATTTTGTCGTTTCCATATGCGGGTGTAAGCAAGACTGGTCTCCAGCTTCATTTATTGAAACGACATTCTCCCTTCTTAGATAGCAGTTATTAAACGACAAGGTGGTATTGGGACTTTCCGGAGGTGTGGATTCGTCTGTCGCCGCCGTTTTGCTCAATAAGGCTATCGGCAAGAATCTAACTTGCATCTTTGTCGACCATGGATTGTTGCGTAAGAACGAGTATGAAAATGTGATGCGTGACTATGAGCATCTGGGTCTGAATGTCATCGGTGTCAATGCCAGTGAGAAATTTTATCGGGAGTTGGCGGGTGTGAAAGAGCCGGAACGTAAGCGGAAAATCATAGGGAAGGGATTCATTGATGTCTTTGATGAAGAGGCCCGTAAGATAAAAGATGTAAAATGGTTGGCGCAGGGGACAATCTATCCAGATGTAATCGAGTCACTATCCATTACCGGAACGGTTATCAAAAGCCATCATAATGTGGGGGGCTTGCCGGAAAAGATGAATTTGAAGCTGTGCGAACCTTTACGGCTACTTTTTAAAGATGAAGTCCGCCGTGTGGGAAGAAAACTGGGGATGATGGAACATATTATCAACCGGCATCCTTTCCCCGGCCCTGGTTTGGCCGTGCGCATCCTGGGCGATATCACCCCGGAGAAAGTCTCTATTTTACAGGAGGCTGATGATATTTTCATCCAAGGCTTACGAGAGTGGGGATTGTATGATAAAGTATGGCAAGCTGGCGTCATACTTCTGCCCGTGCAGTCGGTCGGTGTGATGGGGGATGAGCGTACCTATGAGAATGCCGTCGCTTTGCGTGCCGTGACTTCGACGGATGCCATGACTGCCGATTGGGCCCGTCTGCCGTATGACTTTTTAGGTAAGATATCCAACGACATCATCAACAAGGTGAAGGGGGTTAATCGGGTAACCTATGACATCAGTTCAAAACCCCCATCGACCATCGAGTGGGAGTAGGCATCCCCTCTTTTTATGTGATATACAGATTGTCTCTTTAGAGAAAAATATATATATTTGCTAACCTATAGGAGGGCGTTTGTCCCTCGCTATATCCATGAAAATAACATAAAAACATACACATATGAAATTTGTCGTATCAAGCACTTTGTTGCTTAATCATTTGCAGATTATAGGGCGGGTAATCAATTCGAAAAACACCATGTCAATTCTTGATGATTTCCTCTTTGATATTAAGGGGAAAGAGTTGACAATCACGGCATCGGACTCTGAAACAATCGTGATGACGACCATTGAATTGATTGATGCCGAGGAAGAGGGTAAATTTGCCGTACCTGCCAAGATTATGCTTGACCCTTTGCGGGAGTTGCCGGACCAACCGTTGACTTTCCAAATCAATGACGAGAATCTGGAAATTTTCCTCTATTTCCAAAACGGAAAATATAATTTTGTGGGCGAGAACGGCGATGTATTTCCGCAAACTAAACCGATAGATAATGACGCTGTCCGTCTGACGATACCGGCAGAGGTTTTGTTGAACGGACTTTCATCTACTATTTTCGCTACGGCTACAGAGGATATAAGGCCTATTATGACAGGCGTTTATGTGGATATCTATTCGGACAATGTGGTCTTTGTCGCTTCAAACGGTTTCATTTTGTCCCGATACTTCAATACTACGGTAAAACCTGGTTTTGAGTCGACGGTAAGTATCCCCAAGAAACCGGCTTCGCTGTTGAAAGGCATCTTGTCGAAAGATGACGGTGAGATTGTCATTGAATATAACAATAAGAACATCAGGTTCCATTTGCCCAACTTCGTGCTCATATGTCGTCTTATCGAAGGACGTTTTCCTAATTATGTGTCAGTAATTCCACAGAATAATACGAACCGGCTTATTTTGGACCGGGTACAATTCATCAGCGTATTGCGGCGTATGAACGTGTTTGCCGACCCTACCACACACTTGGTACGGTTTGACTTGAGTACTAACCTTTTAAAGGTTTCGGCGCAGAGCGCTGAATTTTCCACCTCAGGAGATGAAACGGTCGTCTGCAACTATGTGGGGGATACAGTATCAATAGGCTTCAGTGCAGAGCAGATGATAGAGATACTTAGCAATATCAGTTCGCAGGAGATAACAATTGATTTAGGAGACCCAAGTATTGCCGGAATAATCCGTCCTTGTGAGACGGGAGAGAATGAAGATATGCTGATGCTCCTCATGCCTATGATGTTCAAGAACTAAAAAGCCTTCATTCCATGCAACTGAACCTCAAAAAACCGTTGGTCTTTTTCGACCTCGAAACAACAGGCATCAATATAGCGACAGACCATATTGTTGAAATCAGTTATTTGAAGGTATATCCTGACGGGCGGGAAGAATCGAAAACACTCCGCATCAATCCGGGTATCCCTATACCGGCAGCAGCGACAGCCATACATAAGATAACCAATGCCGATGTAGCGGATTGTCCGACTTTCAAGGAGGTCGCACCCATGATAGCTTCCGATATAGAAGGTTGCGATTTGGCAGGGTATAATTCCAATCGTTTTGATGTGCCCTTATTGATTGAAGAACTTTTGCGGGCGGGCGTTTCCATAGATGTGTCGCAATGTAAACTTATAGATGTACAGACAATCTTCCATAAAATGGAGCAACGTACCCTTTCGGCCGCTTATAAATTTTATTGCGATAAGGAACTGAATGACGCCCATGCAGCCGAAGCGGATACACGGGCCAGTTATGAAGTGCTAAAAGCCCAGCTTGACCGTTATCCGCAACTCAAGAACGATGTAGACGCATTGGCTGAATTTACCTCATCTTATATGCATAATGTTGATTTGGCGGGGCGGATTGTATATAATGAGCATAATGTCGAAGTATTCAATTTCGGGAAATATAAAGGTCGTCCGGTAGCTGAAGTATTGAGGATTGATCCGGGGTATTACAGTTGGATTATGCAGGGAGAATTTCCGCTCAATACCAAAAGTGTCATTACGGATATCAAGCTGCGCTCATCCCATTGAAATAAATGGGTGTGGAGAGAATCTCATCTTATGATTTTTGAAAAGATTTCGTATGTTGCAGGGAAAAAAAATCATATTGGGTATTACCGGCAGTATTGCCGCCTATAAAGCGGCTTATCTTACACGGGCATTGATAAAGAAGGGTGCGGAGGTGCAAGTTGTGATGACCCCCGCAGGGAAAGAATTCATCACACCGGTAACCCTATCGGCCTTGACAGGAAAACCTGTAATAAGTGAATTTTTCTCGGCCAATGACGGTACTTGGCACAGTCATGTAGATCTTGGTACGTGGGCTGACCTTTTATTGATTGCTCCCGCTACCGCTTCGACTATCGGAAAAATGGCCAATGGTATTGCCGACAATATGCTTGTTACGACATATTTGTCTGCAAAGGCCCCTGTTTTTGTCGCTCCGGCCA
This sequence comes from Porphyromonadaceae bacterium, assembly GCA_021199145.1. Taxonomy (GTDB): domain Bacteria; phylum Bacteroidota; class Bacteroidia; order Bacteroidales; family UBA11471; genus Caccoplasma. The sequence goes on from JAJQIP010000043.1 coordinate 16,074, forward strand.
TGGATTTGGATATGTATGCCCATCCAACCACACAACAGAATCTGGATAAGTTGCGTTCGTATGGAAATTATATTATCGAGCCGACAATAGGAGAGTTGGCCAGTCATTTGGAAGGGAAAGGACGTATGGAAGAACCTGACCGCATTGTCGAACGGATTGAGGCTTTTTTCTCTTTCGGGCAATCGCTACAAGGGCGTAAAATTGTCGTAACCGCTGGTCCGACTTACGAAAAAATTGATCCGGTACGGTTTATCGGAAACTATTCATCCGGCAAGATGGGATTCGCTTTGGCCAAAGTATGTGCCGAACGAGGAGCGGATGTCGTACTTATTTCCGGTCCGGTAGCTTTAGCTACTCCCCATGCGTCAATACGTCGGATTGATGTGGAATCGGCCGATGAGATGTACAATGCTGCCGTGACGGAGTATTCCGACGCTGATGCCGCTATTTGTTGTGCCGCTGTGTCTGATTATGCCCCTATGGAATATAGTGAGACAAAGCTGAAACGGTCGGATGCTTCTCTTTCGATTGCCTTGAAACCCAATAAAGATATTGCCGCCGCATTGGGGAAAATGAAATCTCCGAACCAATGCTTGGCGGGCTTTGCTCTTGAAACGGACCATGAGGCCGATAACGCTGTCGCTAAGATGAGTCGTAAAAATTTTGACTTTATCGTGCTTAATTCCTTACAAGATGCCGGTGCCGGATTCCGATGCGATACCAATAAAGTAACCATATGGAGAAGGAACGGAGAGTCGGTGAAGTATCCTGTAAAAAGTAAAGAAGAAGTAGCCTCGGACATTGTTGATACTTTAGTTTCTTGTTTTAAATAGGTTATGAAGAGATGTTGGTTGCCCATTTTCCTGTTTTTCGTGTCGCTATTTCCTTTGTCCGCACAGGAACTCTCTTGCCGAGTACAAATCAACAGCGATAAGATACAAGGTACCAACAAGCAGGTTTATACGACTTTACAGCAGGCTATTACAGAATACATTAACACCCGTAAATGGAGCAATGCACAAATTGCTGTAAACGAGAAGATTGACTGTAGTCTGCTCATTATTGTCAATTCGGTGAGTGATGACCGGTATTCTTGCGAGATGCAAGTCCAGTCACGTCGTCCTGTCTACAACTCATCCTATACGACAACAATGCTCAATTTCCGAGACACCGAGTTTGAGTTCAGTTATCAAGAATATGACCCTTTAGTCCATAATGACATGATGATGGAGAGCAACCTCACGGGGGTGCTTGATTTTTATGTGTATATGATTTTGGGCATTGACTTTGACAGCTTTTCCTACAAAGGCGGAGACTATTTCTTCCGTCAGGCTGATAATATCGTCCAAATGGGACAATCTTCGCAGGAATCCGGATGGTCGGGATTCGGTAACAATCGCAACCGATATGCCCTATTATCGGCATTCACGGGAAACAGTACCGAGTCCTTCCGTCAACTCTGGTACATGTACCATCGATTGGGGCTTGATGAAATGGCTTTGAGCGTAACGAAGGGAAGAGCTCAAATTTCTGAAGCCCTTGACAAGTTGGTCGAAATATATGAAATGTCATCGACATCCATATTGCTTCCGCTGTTCAGTGATGCCAAACTTGATGAAGTCGTCAATATTTATTCGGAGGCACCCCGTCAGGAGAAAGACAATGTGTATAAGATATTGAGCAGGCTTTATACTACGGAAACCAAACGGATAGAACCGCTGCGTAAATAATCCTTTTAGAGGCCTATGATTCAGAAGTTATATATTCAAAACTATGCCCTTATCGATTTGCTGGAAATAAATTTTCAAAAGGGATTTACGGTTATGACGGGTGAGACCGGTGCAGGGAAATCGATTATTATGGGCGCTCTCTCCTTGATTTTGGGTCAACGTGCCGATAGCCGCTCCGTAAAGGATATCTCTAAAAAGACAGTCATAGAGGGGACTTTTGATATTTCCGCCTACGCAATGTCGAAATATTTTGACGAGAATGACTTGGATTATGATTCGAGCGGGCTTTGCATTTTGCGTCGGGAACTGTTGCCATCGGGGAAAAACCGCGCATTCGTCAATGACACACCCGTTGCGTTAGGGGTGCTGAAAGCCTTGGGAGAACAGCTTATTGACATACATTCGCAGCATCAAAATTTATTGTTAGGAGACAATCATTTTCAGCTGCATATAATTGACATCTGGGCGCAAAATGGAACATTGCTTTCTCGCTATCAGGGGGAGTATAAGCGGTTTCGTGAATTGGGCGTGACACTTGACCGGTTGACCCGTGAAAATGAAGAGTGCCGGAAAGAGGAAGATTATCTGCGTTACCAATACAATCAACTGTGCGAAGCGAACTTGCAAGAAGATGAGCAAACTATATTGGAAGAGGAGCGGGAGACCCTTGCGCATGCCGAAGAGATAAAGGCGGGATTATATTCTCTATCACAATGTTTAGACAGAGAGGAGACAGGGATACTTCCTTTAATGCAGGAGAGCCTGTCATTCTTACGGTCATTGCAACGTATGTATACAGCGGCAGAACCATTATGTCACCGCATGGAGTCGATATATATTGAAGCGAAAGAGATCCTGGGAGAATTAGAAG
>JAJQIP010000075.1 GCA_021199145.1 Porphyromonadaceae bacterium
AACTATTACCTCACCTCGAACTTCTTCAACATGGGAGCCATCGTGCGGTCGAACGTGCCGAACACCAACCTTGGTTGGGAGAAGAAGTTCCAGTTTGACGGCGGTCTTGACCTCTCGCTTTTCAAGCATCTCTTCGACCTGCAGTTCAACTACTACTATGCCGATGCCTATGACCTGCTGCTCGACCGAGACATCTCGGCGGTGTACGGTTCGTCGGTCTATTACGACAATACGGCCGAAATCTCCACGCAGGGGTATGAGTTCTCCCTGCGGTTCAATCCCGTCCATACGAAGGACTTTGATTGGGTGATTTCGGGCAATATCGCCACCGCCAAGAGCAAGGTCGAGTCGCTCGGTTCGGCCCAGACGCAGCTGATTACCACCTTCACCGACTATAACAGCGACGATGCCCAGGTGATTACTCGGGTGGGGTCGTCGCCCTATGAGTTTTATGGTTACCAAACCAACGGAGTGTATGCCACGACGGAAGAGGCTCTTGCTTCGGGGCTGACCAATACCTATGGCAACAGCTATACGGGCGGTGACGTGCGTTACATCGACCAGAACGGTGACGGTATCATCAACGATGACGACCGTGTATCACTCGGTTCGGCCGCTCCCGACTTCTTCGGCGGGGTGAGCACCACTTTCCGCTACAGATGGATTTCCCTCACCGCCGACTTCGGCTACTCCGTGGGCAACAAGGCCTACAATGCCGTGCGTCGGGCGAGCGAGTCGATGGAGACCTTCTACAACCAGTCGACCGCCGTGCTCAACCGTTGGCAGGTGGAGGGGCAGGTGACCGATATGCCCCGTGCCGCTTACGGCGACCCGTCGGGCAACAACTTCTTCTCCGACCGTTGGATAGAGAACGCCTCCTACTTCAAGCTCCGTTCGCTGACCCTTGCCTTCCACTTCGACAAGAAGATGTTGAAGTTCTGTCAGGCGGCCACTCTCTACGTGACGGGCGAAAATCTCTTTGCTGCCACCAAATATCTGGGGGCCGACCCTGAATTCAGCTACTCCTATAGCGAGAGCATGCGAGGCTTCGACTATGCCAAGGCTTCGCTGCCCATCACCGTAAGGGCGGGAATTAACATAAACTTCTAATATGCCATGAAACAGACTGTTCGAAATATCTCCTTGGGTGCGGCACTTCTGTCGGGGCTCCTGACAGCGGCATGTGACGACTTCTTCGAAACCGACCCCGACAACATCATCAACGTAAGCGACTATATCGAAACCGAAGATGAGATGTACCGTGGCTTCCTCGGTATCATCACCTGCTTGCAGGAGGCGGGTGACCAGGCTATCTTCCTGACTGACACGCGGTGCAATTATCTCGAAATTGCCGCCAACGCCCCCGTAGCTCTGCAGAACATCTACAACTACGAGCCGACCGACGGGAACGAGTATGCCGACCCTACCTGCTACTACAAGATAATCACCGCCTGCAACGACTACTTTGACAAGATGGCCGAATACCACGCCCGCCTCGGCAGTTCGATGAGCGAGCAGGCCGCCGCCGACTTTCCCAAGCTCATCAGTAGTGCCGTGCGCCTGAAGGTGTGGGCCTACTATACCTTGGGACGTATCTACGGCAAGGCGATGTGGTTTGACGATCCCCTCGAGGAGCTGAAAGACCTGAACGACGCCTCCGTCTTCACCCCCCTCAACGATATGGGGGCTATCGCTGACAAGTGTATCGAGTTGCTTGACAACGGCATCGAGGTGGACGGTACCACCTATGCGGCCGATTTGGATATGGACTGGCCTTCGTGGATTGACCCCGAGACGGGCGGGTCGGCCTACGACTACTGGAACTACATCACTCCCCCATGGATGATTCTGCGGGCCGAGCTGCTCTCGTGGCGCTGCTCCTACAACGACAACTCCGCCGACTGGCTCTGGATACGTGACACCATACTCCAGTATCTCTACGATATCTATACCAATGCCGACGGGTCGATTGACGAAGACAGCAAGACACCTGATTACTATTACGCCTGCACCATCCCTTTGATGCACACCTACTATACCATCTTCTTCTCGGAGCAGGTGGGGAACGACTACCAGCTTATCGCCGGTATCATGTACGACTACGCCAACCAGCAGCGAAACCGTATCGTACAGTATTTCTGCCCCTCCTATCCGGGTGACGGCTTCTATCTGCAGCCCTCGGAGTACGGCATCAGTCTCTATGGGGAGACCGACATGCGGGGGTTGACCCAACAGCTCAACATGACCTATATCAACAATCAGGTGGCCTTCACGAAGTATTTCTATAGCCGCCAGACGGGGCACAACTACACCTATCTGCGGAGCAAGATTTTTGAAATCGAGCCGACTATCATCCTCTTCCGGGGACACGACTACCACTTCCTCCTTGCCGAGGCGGAGAACCACTTGGGCAACTGGCGTCAGGCCAAGACCCTGCTCAACAACGGATTGGAGAACGAGTTCGCCAATGGCCGGGTCGACGGAGTTCCTGTAGATGAGGGATGGAGTGAATTGTATAACGTCTGGTTCGGCAGTTCGGGCGGCTATGGCGACGTAGGTATCGTAGGATGCGTCATGGGGACGGAGTATGACCTTCCCACTCCCGATGACGACGACTACTCCCTCACGGAGGAGGAGCGCATCCGTCTCTACGACCTTGCCCTCGCCGACGAGTATCTCAAGGAGTACACAGGCGAAGGGAAGTCCTATAGCTACCTCTGCAAGATGGCGGCTCGCTACAACGACCCCGACATCGTGGCCGACCGGGTAGCACCCAAGTATCCGGAGGGGATGCAGGGCAAAGTACGGGGCTCTATCGAGACGAACTATTTTATCGATTGGGATCTGACCGGCGAATAGTCGCCGGCCGCCTCCCTCGAGGGCTGACTTTAAACCTTTTAAAAAAAATTTGAATGCGTTAGCAGAAACTTTACATACCTTTGAACAAAACCTATAAAAACAACCTTTATTCACTTTAAAAAACAAACAGTTATGAAAAAAATCTTTACGCTTGTCGCCGCTCTGGCGGTTTCGGCAGGACTCTTTACCGCACAGGCCAAGACCGTGACGGTAACGACTACGTCGGAACTCACGAACGCCTTGAACGGGGTGGGTAACGCTGTCGGGTCGGTCGACTCGATTTTGGTCATTCCCGCCGGGGGTGAGAGCGATGTGCTCACCTTTAGCAATACCAGCTGTTCATGGCTGGCCGGTACAATTTACCTGATTGGTGCCACCGATTACCAACCCAAAATCAATATCCGTCACCAGGCTGCCTCTGATACGGAGGGTGAACTCAGCCTGATTTGCGAGAACCTCTCCCTCCGCTACACCAGCGGCAATACAGCCTCTTCGGGACAGATTTTCTATTTCACCGGATATTATACCGAGATTGATTCGCTGATTTTCCGCAACTGCGAATTTACCGACTATCCCCGGACCGTCATCCGCTTCGTGCCGCCAGTAGATCATTATGAGCATATCAGTAGTACTGATTCAACTGCAGTATATGCCGATGGCGGTTATATCAACTATTTCGAGATGAGCGGCTGTACGATACACGACGCCAATATTATGAGCGGCAACAACTGGCCGATTATCTATTTCGGCTCCATGCCCTACGAGATTGTCTTCCGGAACAACACCTTCTACGACCTGCCCTATCTGAAACAGATCTTCTCGATGAACTATATCAATGATGAGACCGGTCGTGGCGACTGCGAATTCACCTTCGAGAACAATAGCGTGCTGGTAGGTACGTCAGGTGGTTATACCGCTTTCAGCATCGGTTCCTATCTGGGACAGGCCTCCATTTACACGATTAACAACAACCTCTTCTTAGTTCCTGACTATAGCTATACCGACGGTAGCGGCAATGTGCTGGGTACCGAGGATAGTCCTTATTCGACCTCATCGACCATCCTTTCGGCCAGCTACGGGTTGGTCACTGCCACCAACAACGTGATTGAGGGGTATAAACCCTGGAGCGCCGGTAACCAGAAAGATGATGACGGCGAGTACACTTGGCTTGCAACCGATACGACCGGTAACTATACCATGGAGGATGTCTCCTTGGCTTGGGATGACTTCTTTGACCGAGAGAGCCGGACCTTCTCACTCCTGAAATCTGATCCGATTTACACCGCTGGTACAGACGGCACCTTTATCGGGGCTGAGAGTATGTATGTAGATGAGTTTGATGCTACAGCGGCTGTGAATGTCAGTGTAAGTGGTTCTAGCTTTGCATCGGTAACCATCTCCCCGGAACAGTCCATTTATTTCGTTGGTGATGAGATTACGCTTTCGGTAGACCTCCACGAAGGGCTTGCTACCTTTACGGGTTGGAGTGACGGTGTGACCGATATGACGCGCACCGTTGTACTCGAAGGTGATTTGGATCTCGTAGCCAATGTGGTTTCGGAGGATTTTGAACTTGTTTGGGACTTCGATGTGATTACGAAGAATAACCAGGCTTTGACTATTCCTTTGGCTGCTGACCACGCCGCCAGTGAAGAGAATCCCGGTTCGTTCGGTGTGATGACCGTCGAGCACTCCGAGGATGGTGTGACCTATGCCGATACCCTCGCTTGCGACTCTCGGAATAACAAGAGCTACCCCTATAATGGGGAGGATGCTGTTACTTTCCCGGCTGCCTTGGTACGTGTGACTCTCAATGCTGATAGTGTGGAAGCCCAAGTATTGGCACAGACAGGTATGAGTGCGGAAGATTTGGCCGCAACGAACGGTACGGAAAATGAAACTTATGCTTATTTGACTTCAGGATGTTGTCCCTATCCCGATTATACATATATCACCTTCTCGACGAAGGGAATGTCGGGTATCACTGTATCGTCAGTTATCTTATCGGAAGCCCGGAACTTCAGCGTCACTAATTTGGAGTGGTCTCTTGACAATGTTACCTATGAGACTTTGAATTCTGTTCAAATTGACGCTTTGGGAACCGCTTGGCTTGACCTCAATGCTACGCTGCCCAGCGGTGCGGATGACCAAGAGATTGTCTATGTACGGTGGATTGGTGATAACAATTATCCTATCATTGGTGCAGGTATGAGCGGAACGACCGACAATCACCTCCGTTGCTACAACACTTATATGTTCATTGGCAACATCAAAGTGGTGGCTGAAGAGGGTGGTGCCGCAGTCGAAGAGATAGAGGCCGCTCTGCCGGTGGCCTTCTCGATTGCTCAAAGCGGTAACCAGGTAACGGTGAGTGGCGCTGATGCCGCTACCGTTGAGCTCTTTGCCGCCAACGGTGCCCTGGTTGCTTCGACTCCGGTGGTTGAAGGACAGGCTACTCTGACGATTCCGGGTCGTGGCGTATATTATGTACGGGCCGGGAAAGAGGCGAAGGCCGTGATTTTCTAAAAATTTTCTTTAATACTTCGATAAAAGGCGTAGGGTATGCACCCTACGCCTTTTATTTTTGTTCCTTTTTCCGTTTTACCTAATATTTTCGATTATTCCTATTGTTTAATAGAGTATGATTAAAAGTTCTATGCAAATGTTTTTAGATGAGAGTGCCTTTACACAGACATTTTTCGATTCAGAATTAACCCCCTGCCGTTTGGCAGGG
>JAJQIP010000187.1 GCA_021199145.1 Porphyromonadaceae bacterium
CGGGGGGAGATTTCCTCTTTTCTCCTATGGGGTCCCCCGGGCGTAGGAAAGACCACCCTGGCCCACATCATTTCCGTCCAACTCAAAGCCCCCTTTTACACATTAAGCGCCGTACAGTCAGGGGTAAAAGAGGTGCGGGAAGTGATTGACCGATGCAAAGCGAATATTTTCCAACAGAGCCGTCCTATCCTGTTCATCGATGAGATACACCGCTTTAATAAGTCGCAACAGGACTCCCTTTTGGGAGCGGTCGAGAACGGTACGATAACCCTTATCGGGGCGACGACCGAAAATCCCTCTTTTGAAGTCATTCGGCCTCTCCTCTCCCGCTGTCAGGTCTATGTGCTCAATCCGTTGGATGTTGAACATTTACGACAACTCCTCGACCGAGCTATAAAAACGGACAAAGAACTCCAGAAAAGGAAAATCGAGATACGGGAAACGGCGGCCCTCTTCCGTTTTGCCGGAGGCGATGCCCGCAAGTTGCTCAATATTATCGACCTTGTCGCCAATGCCACACCCAAAGAGGAGACGCTTGTCATAGACGATGCAACGGTAACCGACCGGCTCCAACAAAATCCCGTGGCATACGACAAAGACGGAGAGATGCATTACGACATCATTTCCGCCTTCATCAAGTCCATACGGGGCAGTGACCCCGACGGGGCTGTCTATTGGTTGGCCCGGATGGTCGCCGGTGGCGAAGACCCCAAATTTATCGCCCGACGGTTGGTCATCTCCGCCTCGGAGGATATCGGCCTGGCCAATCCGAATGCACTCCTCATTGCGAACGCCGCCTTTGAAGCCGTACAGAATATCGGATGGCCCGAAGGGCGCATCCCATTGTCCGAAGCGACCATCTACTTAGCCAGCAGTCCGAAGAGCAATTCCGCCTACTTGGCTGTTGAAGAGGCATTGTCACAGGTCGAACGTACCGGCAATCTGCCTGTCCCCCTCCACCTGCGCAATGCGCCTACCTCCCTGATGAAAGAGTTGGGATATGCGAAAGACTACCTCTACGCCCACGACTTCAAGGGAAATTTTGTCCGACAGCAATATCTGCCGGATGCCCTGAAAAATGTATCTATCTGGCATCCGCAAGCCAATGCGGCGGAGGAACGCCACAAGGAGCACCTCCAGAGCCTTTGGGGGGATAAATATACAGATTAAGGGAATCCTGGACCTATAAGAAGTCTGTTTTGCAAAGCCGATATATCAAATGCATCAAAAAAAGCAAAATGTGTTTGCATTCTCATTTTTTATCGGCCATTCTCTTGGCAAGAGATAAAAAAACACATAAATTTGTTACCTCAAAAAACTTTTTGAGAACTCCTTTCGGTATAGAATAATACACTAAAAATACAATCAAAATGAAGAAGCACAATTTTTACGCAGGTCCCTCTATTCTAAGTCAATACACCATTAAAAACACCGCTGATGCCGTGTTGGATTTTGCGGGAACAGGTCTCTCCCTATTGGAAATTTCACACCGGAGCAAGGAATTTTCCGCAGTCATGGACGAAGCCAGGGCCTTGGTCAAAGAATTATTAGATGTACCGACGGGATATGACGTTGTCTATCTGGGAGGTGGAGCTAGCTTGCAATTCTGCATGGTGCCTTTCAATTTGTTGAAAAAGAAAGCCGCTTATCTCGAAACAGGAACATGGGCCGGAAACGCCATCAAAGAGGCCAAACTCTTTGGGGAAGTCGATGTCGTCGCCTCATCGAAAGAGGCCAACTTCACCTATATTCCCAAAGGCTATACCGTACCCAAAGATGTCGATTATTTCCACATCACGACCAACAATACCATTTTCGGGACGGAAATACGTCAGGACCCCGATGTAGCGGTACCTTTGGTAGCCGATATGTCCTCGGATATCTTCTCCCGTCCTATCGATGTGTCGAAGTACGATATCATCTATGCCGGAGCGCAAAAGAATATTGCCCCTGCAGGAGTTACGCTCATCATTGTGCGTGAAGGCGCTCTGGGACAAGTGGAACGGGCCATCCCGACGATGCTCGACTACCGTACCCATATCAAGAAGGGTTCGATGTTCAACACCCCTCCCTGTCTGCCAGTATTCGCCGCTTTACAGACGCTTAAATACTATAAGGAATTGGGCGGTGTGAAAGTTCTCGAGAAAATGGATAAGGAGAAGGCGGCCCTCCTCTACGATGAGATTGACCGGAACAAACTCTTCAAGGGAACCGCCGTTGCGGAAGACCGCTCCATTATGAATGTATGCTTCGTCATGAACGAAGAGTACAAGGAGTTGGAAGAGGAATTTATAAAATTCGCCACGGAACAGGGTATGGTCGGCATCAAAGGCCACCGGTCGGTCGGCGGATTCCGGGCCTCCCTCTACAATGCGCTGCCGAAATCGAGTGTTGAGGCGCTCATCTCTACCATGCAGGAATTTGAAAGAAAACACTAATCCGAATCTCCATGAAAATATTAGTTGCAACAGACAAACCTTTCGCGGCCGTTGCCGTAGAAGGCATCCGTAAAGAGATAGAAAGCTGTGGAGGGGAATTGGTTCTCCTCGAGAAATATGGGGAAAAGGCCAAACTGCTGGAGGCTGTAAAAGAGGTGGAGGGTATCATTGTCCGCAGTGATATTATCGATGCCGAAGTATTCGATGCCGCCAAGAACTTAAAGATTGTCGTCCGGGCCGGAGCAGGTTATGACAATATCGACCTGGCTGCCGCCACCGCCCACAACGTATGTGTCATGAACACACCGGGGCAAAACTCCAACGCCGTGGCGGAACTGGTTTTCGGTATGACGGTCATGCTGGTACGGAACTTCTTTAACGGAACGTCAGGCAGTGAATTGAAAGGCAAGAAACTGGGTATCCACGCTTTTGGGCAGGTCGGCCGCAACGTGGCCCGCATTGCGCAAGGTTTCGGTATGAAGGTGTATGCCTTTGACCCCTATTGCCCGTCGAAGGTCATTAGCGAAGCCGGTGTGAACCCCATCGAAGATGTCAACGAAATGTACAAGACCTGCCAGTTCGTCTCCTTGCATATTCCCGCTACGGAAGAGACGAAAAAGTCAATCAACTACGCCCTCTTAAACCAGATGCCCAAAGGAGCCGTACTCATCAATACGGCCCGTAAGGAGGTTATCAACGAGGAAGAGTTGGTGAAACTCATGGAAGATCGCCCCGATTTCAAATACATCTCGGATATCGCCCCCGCCAATGCCGCTCTGTTTGCGGAGAAATTCCCCGGCCGTTACTTCTTCACACCGAAGAAGATGGGAGCACAGACGGCGGAAGCGAACATCAATGCGGGGATTGCCGCCGCCCGGCAATCCGTAGGCTTCCTGACAAAAGGTATCGACAAATTCAGAGTAAACAAGTGAATATAATCCTACCGTAAAGAGGGTGGTGCTATCGTCTATGGGCCATAGCCCACTCTCTTCTTTTTTATTCCCATTAAAACAATCCATTATGGCAAAAGTAAAGCCTTTTAAAGGAATAAGACCTCCCCGGAAATGGGTTGAAGAGGTCGCATCGAGACCCTATGACGTATTGAACTCGGAAGAGGCCCGTGCCGAAGCCGACGGAAACGAGAAGTCGCTCTATCATATCATCAAGCCGGAAATAAATTTTGCTCCGGGAACCGATGAACACGACCCCAAAGTCTACGAAAAGGCCGTGGAGCAATTCAACCTTTTCCAGGAAAAGGGATGGCTTGTACAGGACGAGGAGGAGAAATACTACGTCTATGCCCAGACCATGAACGGCCGTACCCAATACGGTCTTGTCGTCTGCGCCAACGTGGACGACTATCTCAACGGTGTCATCAAGAAACACGAACTCACCCGTCGGGACAAAGAGGAGGACCGTATGAAACATGTGCGCATCAACAACGCCAACATCGAACCGGTATTCTTCGCCTATCCCGATAATGCCGAACTCAATGCCATTGTCGCCGACGTAGTGAAGGGGACTCCTGAATACGATTTCACCGCTCCCGACGGATTCGGCCATCACTTCTGGCTCATCAACAATCCGGCGGTCATACAGCGCATCACCGAACTGTTTGCGGCAATCCCCTACCTTTACATCGCTGACGGTCACCACCGTACCGCTGCCGCCGCATTGGTAGGGGCCGAGAAAGCTCGGCAGAATCCCCACCATCGGGGAGATGAGGAGTACAACTACTTCCTGGCCGTATGCTTCCCGGCTTCCCAACTGCACATCCTTGACTACAATCGGGTAGTAAAAGATTTGAACGGCCTCAGCGAAGAGGAGTTCCTGACCCGACTCAGCGATAATTTTATCGTCGAGAAAAAGGGGAAAGAGATTTACCACCCCTGTGCCCTGCACAATTTCTCCCTCTATCTCAACGGTGAATGGTATTCGCTGACAGCGAAAGAGGGAAGATATAAGGACAACGACCCCATCGGCGTTCTCGACGTGACCATCTCCTCCGACCTGATATTACGGGATATATTGGACATCCAGGACCTGCGCAGCGACAAGCGGATTGATTTTGTCGGCGGAATACGGGGTCTTGAAGAGTTGAAACGCCGTGTCGATAGCGGGGAGATGAAAATGGCCCTCGCCCTCTACCCCGTTTCGATGAAGCAACTCATGGATATCGCCGACTCCGGCAATATCATGCCGCCTAAAACAACGTGGTTCGAGCCCAAATTACGTTCAGGACTCATCATCCATAAACTCTCCTGAGAGAAAGAGAGAACTGATAATCGTGATTCTACTGCTTCGTAAAAACAATCCTATGAAAAATGTAAAACGAAACCTGTTTGTCCTCACGGCATTTGTATGCTGTGTCCTGTTCGGCCTGGACAGCTGCCTGGGAGACAAAGGGAATGTAACCACCTCTTACGGGACCGGAACGATTCTCTACGACACCAGCAGCAATCTGCCCTGCCTGCTGCTCGACGATATAAACCTTTACGTTACGGGAGCCGGCCTGCCCGTCCTCGAGGACAGCCTGGCACGGGCGTTCGTCTATTACAGCATCGACTGGGATAACCAGCCCTCTGATGCCGATACCCGCAATATCTACGATGCCACCTTTACGCAAATCTCCACCTGGGAAATCAATGCGTATGAGGTAGGCACCCCCGAGGATTTTGACTTCAAGGCCACCGATACGATACGGAATATCGCCAAGCCTTTCATCTCCTACAAGACGGGAATGACACCCAACCTGTTGTCGGTAGATGCCGAACTCTATGCGAGTGGAGGGACCCTACGGCTGATGCAGCAGAACATTCCTGACGACCCCGCACATTATATGGGCGTGGATACGGATACGCTGCTTATCGTCTACGAAGGGGGCGAATATTCCAAAGAGACCGTAGAGAAATGGTTCACCTTCAGGCTGCCCGACTATCCCAAGAAAATAACGAGCGTCGTTCTGCTTTTCCGAAGCGTCTCCTCATCGGGATTCTCTCCCGTATGGAAATCCGACCTCGGAGGCTCTATCTATAAAATAACGACATCGTTCACCGACTCGGACGAAGAGGATACGGAAGAGGAATAAAATTCTCTTTTTAATAAAAATGTCTTCCTTTAAAGAGGGGCTGTGATGACA
>JAJQIP010000183.1 GCA_021199145.1 Porphyromonadaceae bacterium
GTTCAGCTTCCCCTTCTTTGGTTACGGTCAAGTTCTGGAAGTAGGCGGCCAGTTGGGCGTCACTGCTTCCATAGTTTATATGATACAGGGTGAAGTCTTCCATCGTAATAGTTCCGTCGTAGCTGACCGTGAGTTGAATACTGTCGGTAGCCAATCCCAGTCCGTTGTACAATACATGGTATTGATAGCTTCCATCATCATCTATGCGAGCAACATAACGGGTGTTACCGACGGCAATCTTGAGAATGTTGTTTCCATCGTCCGTTGTTGTAGCTACTGCGGGAATACCTCCTTGATTCAAAGAGTAGGTATCGTTACCCAAGAAGGAGGTGATGTAGTATTTGCTTACAGCGGAGTTATAGGTAATCACCATGTCGAAGGTCTCAGGATAGGAGGTGTACTCATCCACGCCACTGTAGATAATGTTGTCCACCGTGATGTGGTAGGTGCCGGAGAAGTCGTAGCTATCCACCTGTTTGGCTGCCGAGCCGTCCGTATAGTATTGCAGTGTGATAAGGGTATCTGCCTCTTCGATAGTTGTCTCTTGGCCAATTGCGAAAGCGGCATCCAGGGAGAGCGAAATATCACTGTTTTTCTTGAAGGTGATGGAGCCTTCACGGGAGGTGGAGTTGTAGACATAGAAGGCAATGTTGTTGGCTTCGTCGAGATAGGTGTCGTTGAAGGGAATTTCGATTTGATAACCGTCAAAAGCGGCATCTTCAATCAACACCGGATCGTACCCTTCGAAAGAGAGGGTTGCCGTGAAGTATGCGCAGGAGCCGTCGTTGACCGAATAGGGGTCGAAAGAACCGCTGTTGGACTCCAGGTTGAAGTCAAACTCGGTGGGAAGTTCGGAATCCGCCATCGATGCCGTTGAGGTGAAATGCCAGTCGCCCGAGAGGTCGGTTATCTCTACATAGGCTTTCTCGATAAGGGTGAGTGTCCCATTGGTAACGTGTGCCAAAGGAGTTACAACATACTCCCCATAATCTCCGATACTGCTGTCATAATAGGCATATACAATGTAGAAGTCGGTCACATTAATCACATTGTCATTATCCGGATCCATGTACATGCGGTAGTTGCTTGCCGGATAGGTTTCACCGTCGGTACTTACATCGATACCGGTACCCCAAGGATTGTAGCCGCTCATGCTGGTATTCATAAAACGGATACTGGCAGGGGTTGTCGTGGTGTAGAAGTTGGCCCGGATGTCGGTGGTAGCTCCCGCAAAGCCGCTGATGGTAAAGTCGTAGAGGCTGTGTGAGGTGATGGTCACTTCGCAATTGTTGCTGATGATGTCGGAGTATGCCTGTCCATCGTCGGTCAATTCTATGTCAGCGGTGAATTGCCAGGTACCGAAGAGCTGGGTCGCCCGCGTGACTTCAGCCTGCATCCTCGTAAAGGGGAAGAGGGCTGCTAAAAGAACAAAGAGTAGAAGTTTTTTCATGCTAAATAACTTTTAGTGAATAAATAAGGTTGATTTTTTCGTTTTAAGGGGAGATAAACATCCTTCGTTTCTTATACAAATATAAGAATGTATCGGATAGTTTGTTTGTTTTGTTTCAATTTTGCATATTATTGTATAGGAAATGCGTCTTTTTCTCCCCTATTTTCGGCTGTTGCGCCGGTATTCGGAGAGGGAGAGACCGGCCTGTTTCTTGAAAAAGCGGTTGAAATCGCTTTGTCGGGGGAAATTCAGCTTGAGGGCAATCTCCTGGATGTTGAAACGGTTGTCCCGCAAGAGGGCCTTTATCTCCTGCGTGATGAAGTCGGAGATATACTCTTTGGCCGATTTGTTGGAGGTCTCTTTCGTAATCATGGTGAGGTAGGTGGTAGAGATGTTCATCTTGCCGGCATAGAAGGCGATATCCCGATGCTCCTTGTAGTGCTTGTAGACGAGGTCGTAGAAGGTGTAGGCCAACTGTTCCTTGCGGTAGGCCGGTCGGGAGGTGGTACCGGCGTGGAGGAGATAGTGGTGGTAGAGGTCGATGTAGAGCGCATCGAGGAGGTGTATAGCCCTGGCTCGGCTGAGGGGGTCTTCGACGGTTAGTCGTTGTTGGCGGATAAGGTCGACATAGGTGCTGAAGTTGTCAGCCTGTTCGGCCGTGGCCGAGAAATAGAAGTGCTCCTTCATGAAAAAGAAAAAGTGAATCTCGAAGCGGGGGAGGGAACCCATGACATCGGTGTAGAGCGTGTAGGAGAGGAGAAGGTAGGAGAGGGAGAAATCAGGGCTTTGCCGCCGGAGAGAGACCAATTGACGAGGAAAGAAGACAATCATCTCGCCGGCCGTCAGAGTGTGCTCCTTTCCGTGAACCTCGAAGGTGGCGTTTCCCCCTCGGCAGAGGCCCACCAAGCTGAAATCGATATAGGTCGGGTAGCTTTTCAGGGGGATTTCCCGCACATTGTCGGAGATACGCAGGGCGTACTCCTCTTTTCCGGAGGTTTTGTCCATCGACATCTGATGATTAAACTTTCAATATTACACATTTTTTCGTTCGTGTCGTATCCCTTTTCCTAAAAAAATCGATAGAAAAATTTTATCTCCAAATCTGAAAGTGACCGGAAAGCGAAGCGGACTATTTCTTTTTGGATAGCCCCTTTTTATGTCGAAATGGTAGAAACCGGTTTGCGAATACCCGAAACAGACCCTATCTTTGCGGACGGAAAAAGAAAAAGCCCGTAGAAAGAGATGAAAAAATTCCTGATTGTCCTGTTTTTGAGCGGTGTGGCTACTCTCTCGCTTTCGGCCGCCGATTCCTGTCGGGGAGAAAAGATGTTTGACCTCTACATCACGGGAAATATCCTGCAGTGGGAGGAGGAGATAGAGGCTATGCGGAACGATACTACCCTTCAGTCGTTTGAAGAGAGGGAGGAGCTGCTTACCTATTATTATGGTCTGATAGGGCATCTGATAGGAGCCAAAGAGAAGCAGCACGCCGAAGCGTTACTCCGAGAGGCGTTGGAACTGATTAAGCCGATGCTGGAAGAGTCGCCTCAAAACGGCCGGTTATACGGCCTTATGGCCAATTTCCAAGGATATCAAATTGCCATTTCCCCTTTGAAGGCGACCACGTGGGCACGCAGTATGCTCATCCACGCCAAAAGGGCCCAGCGGCTGTTGCCAGACGACCCTGAAGTAAACATCTGGAGTGCCAATATCCTTTTCTATATGCCCGATGCCCTTGGTGGAGACAGCAAATCGGCCCGCAACTTTTACAACCGAGCCTTGGAGATTTATGAAAACGAAGCGTGCTGGCAAGGGAGTTGGCTCTATGTGCAACTACTTGTCTCGCTCGCACTGGTCGAGGAGAAGGCCCACAATTATGAAGCGGCATGGGTCTATGTCGACAAGGCCTATGGAATCTATCCCGATTATCCCTATCTGAGGGACATCTTGCGTCCCCGCATTTTGGGAAAAATGGCCGACAATCCTTGAAGTGATGGAGTATACCGAAGTCCGGATGGAGGTAAAGGCTCCGGATGTCCCGTTGGTGACGGATGTTTTGGCCGTTCTCCTGGCGGAGGCGGGGTATGAGAGTTTTGTCCCTGATGTTACGGGTGTCACCGCCTATATCCCTACAGAACGGTATGACGAGACAACCTTGCGGCAAATCCTCGGAGATTTGCCCGTTGTCGCCGAGACAAGCTGGACCGCCCACCGGATAGCCGACCGAGACTGGAACGAGGAGTGGGAGCGGCACTATTTCCAACCCCTTGTCATCGGTGATGCCTGTGTCGTGCACAGCACTTTCCATACCGATGTGCCGAAAGTTCGGTATGAGATTGTCATCGACCCCAAGATGGCGTTCGGAACCGGTCATCACGAGACCACTTCGCTCATGATGGAGTGGATTTTAGACCACGACTTTCGTGGAGAGAGTGTCCTCGACATGGGGTGTGGGACGGCTATTCTGGCTATTTTGGCCCGTATGCGGGGAGCCTGCTCGGTGACTGCCGTCGACATCGACCCGTGGGCCTGTGAAAATGCCCGGGAAAATATCCGGCTCAACAAGATGGACCGTATTGAAGTGGTGCTGGGCGACAAAAAAGCAATAGCAGGTCGGCAGTTCGACACGATTCTGGCCAATATCAACCGGAATATCCATCTGGAGCAAATGAGAGCCTATGCGGCGGCTTTGCCTACGGGCGGAAACCTCTATCTGAGCGGATTTTATGAGGCTGACCTGCCCGTGCTGCAACCTTGTGCCGAGGAGCAGGGACTTGCTTACGACCGTTACCTTGAACAGAACAGGTGGGTGGCCGCTCACTTCATAAAACACTGAATCCGGCTGGGGAAAAGCGTTTGTCGCCAAATGTCGGAGCCGAGGAAATTTATTCTTCCTCCTCTTCTTCTTTCTCTTTCATATTGTGGAAGACGTTCTGTACATCTTCATCTTCCTCAATACGCTCGATAAGCTTCTCGATTTGCGCCCGCTGTTCGTCGGTCACCTCCTTGGTATCGTTCGGAATGCGTTCAAATTCGGCACTGGTGATTTCGAGACCGTGATCCTCGATATACTTCTGTATGTCGTTGAACGACTCAAACGCCCCGTAGATGATGATTTCATCGTCGTAGACCTCCACTTCGTCGACCCCGTAGTCAATCAAATCGAGTTCGAGCTCTTCGGTAGAGAGGCCCTCTTTGGGCTTGATGTGGAAGACACTCTTGTGATCGAACAAAAAAGAGAGACAGCCGGACGTACCGAGCGAGCCTCCCCCTTTGTTAAAATAGCTGCGGATATTGGCCACCGTGCGGTTGTTGTTGTCCGTAGCCGTCTCTACCATGAGGGCGATGCCATGTGGACCATACCCTTCGAAGAGAACCTCCTTGTAATCGCCGGCCTCTTTTGAAACCGCCTTTTTGATGGCCCGCTCAACGTTATCTTTCGGCATGTTGGCCGCCTTGGCGTTCTGCATGAGGACACGCAGCCGAGGATTGGAATCGGGATCGGGCCCTCCGGCCTTCACAGCGATGGAGATTTCCTTGCCGAGTTTGGTGAAAGTGCGTGCCATGTTGCCCCAACGTTTCAGTTTGCGGGCTTTCCGGTATTCAAATGCTCTTCCCATATTGGTATATTTTAAGCGTAAATAGAATCTTATCTCAACGTAGCCCCTACTTTGTTCTGCAGGTTAGCCACTACCCGGGACATGATGTGTTCAATCAACTTATCCTGGAGGGTCTTCGCCTCGTCCTGCAACAGCAATGATATGGCGTAGGATTTTTTGCCGGCGGGGAGGTTCTTGCCTTCGTAGACATCGAAGAGGGTCACTTTGCGGATGAATTTCCGGTCGGCCTCGAGCACCGCTTTCTCCACTTCGGCAAAGGTGACCGTCTCGTCAATCAAGAGAGCCAAATCACGTTTGACCGAGGGGAATTTGGAGATATCGGCAAAGGTAACCTGTCCCTTGAGCAGACGCATCAAGGCTGACCAGTGTAGATCGGCGAAGGCGATTTCGGCGGAGAGGTCGAATCTCTTCAGAATCTTCTCCGAGACAATGCCGAGCGCTCCCACCTTTTTCCCGCCACGGGTCGAGAGTACAA
>JAJQIP010000096.1:0-6007 GCA_021199145.1 Porphyromonadaceae bacterium
CTCCCTCCCTCAATGCTGATTCCTTGTTGCAGAGGGTCAACGCTTGCCGGTACATTTCCCGCAAACTTTTTTGGTCGGAGGTGAGCCTTTTATCGTTACAGCGGCCGTTGTTATACCAGTTGCGCAAGGAGGGAACACTCCAATAGTCGAAGATAGAGGTACGTCCGTCCCATCCGCTGAATCCTTCGGCATCCTCTGCCGCTTCCCCTAATTCTTGTCCGAAATAGAGAAGGAACGGATTGCGATTCATCATGGCCGAAACGATAAGGGCCGGATAGGCTTTGAAAGGGTCTCCTGTACTTTGAAGAGAGGCAATACGCTGTTCGTCGTGGTTTTCAAGGAAATTGACCATATGGGCATTTATCCCTTCCAACGATTGCCAACACGAAGTTATTTGTTGCGTGGCGGCATGCCCTTGAATAATATTGTGCAACAGGTCATAGAGCCCCACTTTGTCGTAGAGGTAGTCGAAATGGCCGTTGTACAGGTAGTTGCGATATTCGTTGGGGTTGTATATTTCGGCAATAAAGATAAGGTTGGGGAACTGTTTCTTAACTTGGGGAATGGCCCAATTCCAAAATTCTACCGGAACCATTTCAGCCATATCACAACGAAATCCGTCAATGCCTTTTCCTCCCCAGAAGAGCAGGATATCACGCATTTTCCCCCACGTGTCAGGTATGGGTTGGAAACTCTTTCTCAAGCAGTTGAGGTAGTCGACTCCGTAGTTCAATTTTACCGTTTCATACCAATCGTTTTGGCCTGGAGCAGGTGAGAAACAGTCGTTTCCTGTCGCCTTGGCCGGAAATTCCCTGTAACGGGTATCCCCTTCTCCGAGAGGGAGATGGGGGGCAAATTCTTGCCCGGGTATATAGTAAAAATTGTTTTGCGGAAGGAATGTCTGCGTGGGGTCGTCGTTGGAGCCCAAATCGATTACGCCATCGGGCTTGACATCTGAGTGATATTGCCTTGCCACATGGTTGGGGACAAAGTCAATCAAGGCCTTTAATCTATTCTGGTGCGTGCGTTCAATGAGAGATTCAAATTCGGACATGCGGTCGGGCACTTGCACGGCCAAGTCAGGGTCTATATCGTAATAATCCTTTATCGCATAAGGCGAACCCGCTTTACCTTTTATAATATGGGGGTTGTCAACTTCGATACCATACTGGGAATAGTCGGTCTGTGTGGCGTGTTCAATGACTCCGGTATACCATATATGAGTACACCCTAAACGGGCTATTTCCCGTAATGCTTTCGAGGTAATGTCCCTTAATTTGCCAACGCCGTTTTCTTCCAGAGAACCGTTGGGAACACAATTTTCCGTTGTATTTCCAAAGAGGCGGGGAAGGAGTTGGTAAATGATGATTTTTTCGTGTCTCATACAAAGAGGACCTCAATTATATAAACGACATATTAAAAAGGGCAATCTATTCCATTACAATTTTAAAAAATTGTATTTTTGCCTCTATAGTTGTGCAAAAATAAAAATTTTTTTCTTTCTATGGAATCCTTTCAAATGCTAAAAAGAGGAATGTATAGCGGCCTCGTCGCTTTGACTTTGGGCATAACCCCTTTGTTGGCACAAGAGCCTTTTACGGTTCCTGTCTGGCCTAACGGGGCTGTGGAAGATAATGGTCTGACGGTGGCGGAGGAAACTACCGATGACGGATCTGTATTGAATGCCCGTACGGCAGAACTTTTCGTTTATTTGCCGACAGCGGGAGAGATACCTACTGGAGCTGTCGTAATTTGTCCCGGTGGGGGATACGCCCGGCAATCGATGCGGCATGAGGGTGTAAATTTTGCCCAAATGCTTGCCGAGCATGGTATTGCAGGCATTATCTTGAAATATCGCCTTCCGAATGGTCATCCTGCCATACCGTTGTCGGATGCCCAAGAGGCGGTGCGGATTGTGCGGGCCCATTCGGATGAATGGGGCATTGACCCGGGAAAAGTGGGTATTGCCGGTTTTTCGGCCGGAGGACATTTGGCTTCGACTCTCGGTACTCACTGTGACTCAACTAGTCGTCCTGATTTTATGCTCCTTTTCTATCCCGTCGTGACCATGGGAGAATATACTCATAAGGGGTCGCGTGACAACTTGTTGGGAGAATTGAAAGCGGACGAAGAGTGGATTGCCTATTATTCCAATGAATTGCATGTGTCGGTTGACACACCACCTGCCCTTTTTCTATTGAGCGATGATGACGGGGCCGTACCACCGGTCAACAGCCTCCAGATGTACTTGAATATGAAAGAAGCGGGAGTCCCTGCCGCCCTTTATGTTTTCCCGACTGGGGGGCACGGTTGGGGATGCCGTCCTACTTTCCCCTATTATGATATGTGGACTACGCTCTTATGGCGATGGTTGCAAGAACGGGGGATTTTGGTTGGAAATTCAAACTAAAAAGAAATTCGAATTAAAAAAAGTGTCATTTAGTATATCTATATGTAAAAATAGCTCTATCTTTGTAGAGGTCTAATTCAAATTTATATATTATGAAAAAGAAATTGGTTCTAGCGGTTTCCGTCCTTCTGAGCGGTAGTCTTATGTTCTCTTCATGTATCGGCTCTTTTGGTCTGACCAACAAGATTTTTGAGTGGAATAACGAGGTCGGTGGAAAATGGGTGAACGAAGTGGTATTCTTTGCATTCCTCATTCTTCCTGTTTATGAAATTTCTCTCATTGCAGATGGTCTTGTTATCAACTCTATCGAATTCTGGTCGGGTTCGAATCCTTTAGCTGACAATGTACAACACATTAAAGGTGAGAATGGGAACTATACGGTAGCTTCGAACGAAAACGGATATGTCATCACGGATGAGGCTACACAAGAAAAAGTTGAGCTTGTCTATAATAGCGAAGAGGATTCGTGGTCGGTTGATGGCATTACGTTCTTGACGTTTGTTGACGACGAACACGTAAGTGTCTATGCTGGAGAAGGTCAAATGGTAACCATCGAAAAATCTGAAGCCGGTTTGATGGCCTATAAAGCTATGGCAGGCGCCTATATGGCTTGCAAGTAACCCGTCTTTTTCAGACAAAATAAAAAAGCACCGCTATGAGGCGGTGCTTTTTTATTTCAAATGTATTCTGCCGAGCCGAATTTTAAAGTAAGATAATGTTGTGGCGGGCGCATTCCGCAATTTGCTCTTCCGGCCAAATGCTGGCTTGAACTTCTCCAATGTGAGCCTTTTGTAACAGATACATGCAAAGGCGTGATTGCCCGATACCGCCTCCTATGGACAACGGCAAATCTCCTCGCAGAAGAGCCTTGTGAAACTCAAAATTCATCCGTTGGGTACAACCGCATATTTCGAGTTGCTTACGCAATACGGTTTCATTGACACGAATTCCCATGGAAGAGATTTCGAATGGACATTCCAAAATATTGTTCCATAAAATGATATCACCGTTCAGACCAAAATAGCCATCTTCGTTTTGCGTTGTCCAGTCATCATAGTCAGGTGCGCGGCCATCGTGTGGTTCCCCGTCGGAGAGCTTTCCTCCGATGCCAATGATGAAAATAGCCCCATATTTGCGGGCCGCTTCGTATTCGCGGGCTTTTGGAGAGAGACCCGGGTACCTTTGCAATAACTCTTCCGAGTGTATAAATGTAATGTCGTCGGGGAGCGTGGGCGTAATGTGAGGATATATTTCATAAAGGCCCATTTCCGTATCTTTCAGAGCCTTGTAAATTTTGCGGACGGTCTCCTTCAGATAGGTAAGCGTGCGGTCGCCCTCGGTAATCGTCTTTTCCCAATCCCACTGATCTACATAGAGGGAATGCAGGTTGTCGAGGTCTTCATCGGAACGAATCGCATTCATATCCGTATATAAGCCATAGCCCGGTGCAATGTGGTAAGCGCCCAGTTTGAGCCTTTTCCATTTGGCCAGGGAATGTACGACTTCGGCAGAGCGGTCATCCATGCATTTTATCGAAAATTTCACAGCTCTTTCCACTCCATTGAGGTCGTCATTGATACCCGTCCCCGATAGCACGAACAGTGGGGCGGTGACACGTCGTAGGTTCAGATTTTTGGCCAATGCCTGTTGAAAACTCTCCTTTAACCTTTTTATAGCCTGCTCGGTGGTTTCTGGCAATAATTTGGGCGTATAGTGCTTCGGAATAATCAGTGCCATATCGGTTTATATTCTTGTTTTATAAATTTTTGTCTTACTTGGAACGAGGAAAAGTGTAAAGCTATGTAAACTTTTCGCTACAAATATAGTTATTTTGTATGTGATTATCCTATTTTTTCAACATATTTACTACAATATAATTAAAAAAGTAGCATTTTTCTATTTTGCTCAATCCTTCTGGCTGATTTCTTTTTTTCTGTTTTTTCTTCTATTTTTGCATCCCTAAAAGCCATATTATGCCATTAAATATTCCATCGGAGCTTCCTGCTGTCGAACTATTGAAGGCTGAAAACATATTTGTGATGGAGTCGCAACGGGCTTTATCACAAGATATACGTCCTTTGCGTATTATTATCCTCAACCTCATGCCGTTGAAGATTACCACAGAAACCGACCTTATACGCCTTTTGTCGAATACCCCTTTGCAGATAGAGATTGATTTTTTGAAAATATCCGGTCATGTGTCCAAAAATACCCCTGTCGAGCACATGATGACATTCTATAAAGATTTCTCGGAAGTTCGAGACCGGCGTTATGACGGCATGATTATAACCGGTGCACCTGTGGAGCATCTTGCTTTTGAAGATGTCTCTTATTGGGAGGAGATATGCCAGATATTTGATTGGACGCAGACACATGTGAGTTCAACCGTTTACATCTGTTGGGCGGCACAGGCGGGGTTGTACCATCATTATGGCATTCCCAAATATCCGTTAGAAAAGAAGCTTTTCGGTGTGTATCGGCATATTGTTTCGTCTGCCGGAAAAATGTCACCGCTCTTCCGGGGATTTGATGATGAATTTTATATTCCTCACAGTCGGTATACCACTATTCATGAGGAAGATGTGATCTGTCATCCGGAACTGACTATCATGGCTGAAAGCGAATTTGCCGGTCCAGCGGTTATTATCGCTCGCCATGGCAGAGAGATTTTCCTGACAGGACATTCGGAGTATGCCCCTGATACACTTGCCAATGAATATCACCGTGATGTGAACAAGGGATTGCCTATCGAAATACCTCGAAATTATTTTCGGAACGATAATCCGGCTTCTTCCCCGTTAGTGCGCTGGAGGGCACACGCCAATTTGCTATTTTCTAATTGGCTCAATTATTATGTTTATCAGGAAACGCCGTACGATATCGAAAAAATCCGGTAAAATATTTGTTGTGTCTGGCAAGGTGAAGAGGAGATGTCAGACGATAATTTCATGGCCCGAAAAAATAAAAATTAATTCCTGATAGTATTGGAAATTTTAGGGCGGAAAGTTACTTTTGTAAGCTTAAAAACAGAAAAATCAGATAATATGGCTGAAAACAAAAAGATAAAAACCGCATTGGTTTCGGTGTATCACAAGGACGGGTTAGATGAAATTCTCAAGAATCTGTATGATAACGGTGTGGAGTTCATTTCTACGGGGGGTACACAGTCCTTTATAGATTCTTTGGGCATACCTTGCCGCAGTGTCGAAAGCCTTACGGGATATCCTTCAATTTTGGGAGGGCGGGTAAAGACGTTGCATCCTAAAATTTTTGGAGGAATCCTCAATCGTCGAGATGAGGAGAATGACCGTCAACAAATTGCCGAATACGATATACCAGAGATAGATCTCGTTATTGTTGATCTTTATCCTTTTGAAGAGACTTTGGCTTCGGGTGCAGATGAAAGTGCCCTTATCGAGAAAATAGATATAGGTGGAATTTCCCTCATCCGTGCCGCTGCCAAAAATTTTAAAGATGTCCTCATTGTCGCTTCCAAAGCCCAATATGCCCCTCTCTTGAAAATGCTTCAAGAGAAGGGTGCGGACTCTTCACTTGAAGATCGCTATTGGTTCGCCAAAGAGGCCTTTGCCGGATCTT
>JAJQIP010000096.1:6017-18518 GCA_021199145.1 Porphyromonadaceae bacterium
CTATTCGACTTTCCGTGTCGCATGCAATGGTTCCAAGCCGTTGCGTTATGGTGAAAATCCCCATCAAAAGGGCTTTTTCTTCGGCAATTTTGATGATATGTTTGAACAGCTTCATGGGAAAGAGATTTCGTATAACAATCTACTCGACATTGATGCCGCAGTTTCACTTATATCCGAATTTTCCGAATTGACTTTTGCCATTCTGAAACACAATAATGCTTGTGGTATTGCTTCGCGTCCCACATTGCTTGAAGCTTGGAATGCAGCACTTGCAGGTGATCCCGTTTCGGCTTTTGGGGGCGTATTGATAACCAATACTGTTGTGGACACCGTCACTGCCACTGAAATAAACAAACTCTTTTTTGAAGTCATTATCGCTCCTGGTTACGAACAGGCTGCTCTCGATATTTTCTACCAAAAGAAGAACCGCATCGTGCTTGTCCAGAAACAGGCACCCAAGGCTCAGGTACAGTTCCGTTCGGCCCTTAACGGGGTTTTGGTGCAAGAGAAGGACCTTCATCAGGAGAAATTCGAAGAGTTGAAGCAGGTCACTGACAAGGCGGTATCGTCCGAAGAAATTGAAGATTTGCTGTTTGCCAACAAGATTGTAAAACACAGTAAGTCGAACGCTATTGTCTTGGCCAAAGGCAAACAGCTCTGTGCCAGTGGTGTGGGGCAGACCTCCCGTGTTGATTCATTGCGGCAGGCCATAGATAAGGCCAAGTCGTTCCAATTTGACCTCAAAGGGGCTGTCATGGCATCGGATGCCTTTTTCCCCTTCCCGGATTGTGTGGAGATTGCCCATCAAGAGGGTATCGATACGGTTATCCAACCGGGTGGGTCAATACGTGACGATTTGACTATCGACTACTGTAATAAGAATGGTATAGCTATGGTATTCAGTGGTATCCGCCATTTTAAACCCTAATTATTTTAACTTTCAATCATAATGGGATTTTTCTCTTTCAACCAAAATGTTGCCATTGACTTAGGTCCGGCCAACACGATTATCCTCTATAACGATAAGATAGTGCTTGATGCCCCCTCGATGGTAGCAATTGATAATCGTACAGGAAATGTCAAGGCTGTAGGCCATGAGGCACAGGCCATGTACGGACGTGCTCCGGAGAACATCCGGGTGGTGCGTCCCTTGCGAAATGGCGTGATTGCCGACTTTAATGCGGCTGAGCAGATGTTACGTGGTATGATGAAGATGGCCATCATGCGCAATTCCTTCTTTTTTACACCTTTGCGGATTGTAGTTTGCATTCCGTCGGGAAGTACCGAGGTTGAAATTCGTGCCGTGCGGGACTCTTCGGAACAGATAGGCGGTCGGGATGTGTATATGATTTACGAGCCGATGGCTGCCGCTATCGGAGTGGGAATTGATGTGGAAGCTCCTGAAGGCAATATGATTGTTGACATAGGAGGCGGTACGACCGAAATTGCAGTCATCTCGTTGGGCGGTATTGTGACCAACAAGTCAATCCGTGTGGCGGGAGATAAATTTAATGAAGATATCTGCGAATATATGGGCCGTCAGTATAACATCAAATTGGGTGAGCGTACGGCGGAGTTGATAAAAATAAATGTCGGGGCGGTCCTCAATGAATTGGAGCAACCCCCAGAGGACTATATTGTGCATGCTCCCAACCGTATTACATCTCTTCCGATGGAGTTGTCGGTAACGTATCAAGACGTGGCCTATGCCATAGGAAAGTCGATTACTCAAATCGAAGACTCCATATTAAGTGCTTTAGACGCTACTCCTCCGGAGTTATATGCCGACATTGTGCGTAACGGCATCTATCTTACAGGTGGGGGAGCCTTGTTAAGGGGGCTTGACAAACGTCTTATGGACAAGATTGGTATCGTATTTCATGTGGCGGATAATCCCTTGCTTGCTGTGGCGCATGGTACGGGCATCGCTTTGAAAAATGTCGATAAATTCTCGTTCTTGATGCGGTAGATTGTAATTTGAGGGAGGGGTATTCCGAATGCGTAGGTTGGTACGATTTTTCATCCATCATAGCTCAGCGTTCGTCTATCTCTGCTGTGTGGTAGTCTGTCTCATTTTATTATTCGGTTTTAACCCGTATCAACAGAGTGTCTATTTTACTTCCGCCAACCGAGTAGCCGGTACATTTTATTCCTTATCGGGAACGGTTACCGGTTATTTTGGATTACGGAAAGAGAACAGCGAACTTATGGCGCAAAACGGTAAACTCCAAGATGAGCTTACCTCGTTGCGCCATTTTATCGCTTTGCATATGGCGGAGGACTCCCTGTCTTCTCTTTATCCTACCATTTCGTTTGTCGGGAAATCACCGATTGTGGCCCGTGTCATCAACAACAGTGTGACACGTCAGAACAATACCATTACTATCAATAAGGGGTATAGCGACGGTGTAACTTCCCAAATGGGGCTTGTAGACCAAAACGGAATAGTCGGTGTCATTTCGAAGGTTTCGTCAGGTTATGCCGTTGCTTTGTCCTTGCTGAATCCGCAACTGCGTATCAGTTGTAAGGTGAAAAATACCCAATATATCGGTTCTTTAGTATGGAATGGGAAAAGTCCCCGATATGCCGAGTTGGAAGAGTTGCCCGAATATATGACTGTGAACGTTGGAGACACGATAATCACCAGTGGCTATTCAGCCACTTTCCCTGAAGGTCTGGTGGTGGGCTATGTCGAAAATTCCCAAAAACAGAAACGGGATAACTTTTATGCTTTGACTGTTCGTTTAGCGGCTGATTTTATGGCATTAAACCATGTGATGGTCGTAGGGGGTGATACGGGGCAAGCGAAAATCGAGAAAGAAGAGGCGCGTTATTATGAATAAGGCTGTAAGGCATATCGTGAAGGTGATTTTTGTGGTGCTGTTGCAGGTATTGATGTGCAACCGTATTGCTTTATGGGGTGTGGCCACACCTTTTTTCGTGGTTTATCTCTTTTCGAAGATACCCACGGGGACTAAAACCCAACTCTCCATTATAACCGCCTTTTTTATAGGACTTATCATTGATGTCTTTACGGGAACATTGGGCGTTTACGCCCTTGCTTCGGTGACCGCAGCTTTTCTGCAGGGTCCCTTGTTGTCGCTCATTTCCTATCGTGACCGGGAAAAGGAGTCATTTGTCCCCTCATTTGAGTCTTTGGGGAGGCAGAGATATATCCTTTATCTGGTCCTTCTCACTTTTGTTTTCTGCTTAGTACTGTTTTGCGCAGAGTCATTTACCTTCTTCTCCTTTTGGTTAACGGCGGTGCGTATTGTGAGCAGCACCTTGTTGACTGTAGTCGTTCTGTTGATTGTTGATTTATTGATTGAGAAAAAATCGTGAGAAAGAATTACAATTACGAACAACGGAAATATATTATTGTCGGGTTTATGCTGCTGGTGGTCCTCTTTTATCTTGGGAGGCTGTTTTCCTTGCAGATTCTCGACAATGAGTACAGCAAAACATTGGCCAATGACAATGCCCTTTACACCCGTATACAATATCCTTCCCGTGGACTTATTTATGACCGGAAAGGCCGTTTGATGGTCGGTAACCAACCCATTTATAATCTAATGGTGATTACCCGGGAGGTTCAGCCTTTTGACACTCTTGACCTTTGTTGTACCTTGGGAATCACGTATGATCAATATCGCGAGCGGTGGCGTAACATGACCAATCGTCGGCTCAATCCAGGCTATTCTCCCTATTCTTTACAATGCATTTTCCCCTATCTCACTGTTGAAGAGTATGGCGTATTGCAGGAAAAACTGTTCCGCTATCCTGGCTTTTATATACAAAATCAGTCGGTCCGCCAATATGTCTATGATGTCGGGGCGAATATCGTGGGCAATATCCGGGAGGTCTCAACCCAAGAGTTACAGCAAGACAACTATTACGTACAAGGCGATTATATCGGAGACTTTGGTGTAGAAAAATGGTATGAGAACTATTTACGGGGAGAAAAGGGAGAGAAGGTATTCCTTCGGGATGCTTATGGCGGGGTCAAGACGCATTATGACGGGGCTGATGACAAAGAGGCCATTCCCGGTAAAAATCTCACATTGGCCATTGATGTGGAATTGCAGGCATATGGCGAGAAGTTAATGCAGAATAAAGCAGGTGCTATCGTAGCCATTGAACCGGAAACGGGCGAGATATTGGCTTTGGTATCGAGTCCTACTTACAAGCCCTCTTTGCTTATTGGCCGAGAACGAGGAAATAATTACAAAGAGCTTCTTGAGAATCCCTATAAACCTCTTTATGATAGGGCTATTATGGGGACCTATCCTCCAGGTTCCACCTTCAAACCTACGCAGGGGTTGATTTTTTTGCAGGAGAACATTATTACACCCTATACAGCCTATTCTTGTCGAGGCGGTTTTATCGCTTCGGGCATCAAGGTGGCTTGCCATGCGCATGAATCCCCTCTGACACTTATTCCTGCAATATCCACTTCGTGCAATGCCTATTTTTGCCATGGATTCAAAGATATGCTCGACAATGTGGCCAAGTACGGTTCTTCGGGAGCAGCCTTTGAGGTTTGGAAAAACTATATTGTAAAAATGGGATATGGCTATTGTCTGGGCGTGGATTTACCTGGAGAAAGCCGTGGGTTTATCCCCAATAACGATTTTTACTCCAAGATATATGGCGTTAACGGTTGGGGACCCCTGACATTGATTTCCATATCCATCGGTCAAGGAGAGATTTTAGCTACTCCTTTACAAATTGCCAATCTGGCGGCTACAATTGCCAATAGGGGATATTATATTCCTCCGCATGTTGTCAAGGAGATAGAAAACGAAGATATAGATGAGATATATTCCCAACCTCATTATACTGGTATTGCCCCCAATCATTATGAAACGATTATTTCGGGTATGCGTATGTCGATGATTTCGGGGACTTGTCGTATTGGTGAGATTCCCGATGTGGAGGCTTGCGGGAAAACCGGTACGGCGCAAAACCCTCATGGAAAGGACCATTCCGCCTTTATGGGTTTTGCACCTCGGGAGAATCCCCGCATTGCCATTGCCGTCTATGTTGAGAATGCCGGTTGGGGCGCATCTTATGGCGTACCTATCGGAAGCCTTATGATGGAGAAATATCTGAAAGGGGAAATAGCCCCTTCGCGCAAATGGCTTGAAGAGCGTATGATGCAAGCCAATACACTGATATTTAGTGAGGAGGAATGAGATGATACGAGGAAGAAATATTTGGTACTCTATTGACTGGTATACGGTTATTCTCTATCTTATCCTTATTGTTTGGGGGTTAGCAAGTATTTATGAGACAAATTTTGAGGCGGAGAGTCTTTCGAACCTGTTTCGTTTTAACACTCTTGCCGGAAAACAATTGTTGTGGATTTTCCTATCCCTGGCTACCGCCTTCTTTGTCATGATGCTTGATTCCCGGACGTTGATAGCTCTTTCTTATCCCCTTTATATTATCTTTCTCGCCTTGCTGATACTTACCCTGTTTGTCGCACCTGACATCAGGGGGTCACGCTCGTGGATTGTGTTGGGCCCTTTGAGTTTGCAACCGGCTGAGTATGCTCTTTTCGGTACTGTGTTGGCCTTATCTAAAATGATTGACAATTATGATTTCAATCTGACCAAATTCAGCTGTTTTTTCCGTGCTTGTGCTCTTATCTTATTACCGGCTTTCCTTATTCTTATGCAGAAGGAGACGGGAATAGCGATTGTCTATATATCGCTTCTTTTTATCCTTTACAGGGAGGGTATGAGTAGTCTTTTCCTTTTTGCCGCCTTTTGTGCCATTACCTATTTTATCTTAATCGTGAAATATGCATCGGTGGTGTGGTTCATGACACCGGTCGGCGCATGGATTGTGCTTACGATAATTTTGTTGGTATTGGCCTTTATGGTATCTTTATATTTACGACAGGTACGATTCTTCCGAATGACTCTGTTGGTTGCCTTAATTACGGAGGGCATAGGAATTGTCGTTTCCCGTTATCTATATGCTTTCAATTTGCTCTATATCGCTTGGACGTTGTTGGTTCTTGCCCTATTGGCAGCGGTTGCCCTTTATTTTAAGACATTTAAACGGCGGTTGTGGATTGCTGTAGCTTTTGCCGTTTTTTCCTGTCTGTTTTTAAAATCTGTCGATTATATCTTTACCCATCTTCTTGAACCCTATCAACGGACTCGTATAGAGATTGCTTTGGGGGTCACTGATGACCCTAAGGGTGGCGGATATAATGTCCATCAAGCAAAAATTGCGATTGGATCGGGGGGCTTTTTGGGAAAGGGATTCCTTAACGCTACTCAGACTAAGTTGCGTTATATCCCGGAACAACATACCGATTTTATATTTTGTACCATTGGCGAAGCTCAAGGTTTTTGTGGAACAGCCGGAGTTTTGATTTTATTCAGTCTCTTGTTGGTACGTATCATTCAATTGGCTGAGCGACAGCGACTTGTTTTCGGACGAGTTTACGGTTATTCCATTGCCGCCATTATATTTTTCCATTTGGCTATAAATATCGGTATGGTGGTAGGAATTGTGCCGGTGATTGGTATCCCGCTTCCTTTTTTCAGTTATGGGGGATCGTCGCTTTGGACTTTTACTTTGTTGCTTTTCACTTTGCTTTGTCTTGACGCTTCCCGGGAAGATATTTTGTTGCGTTGAGAAAATATTTCAGGAAGAGTTATTTTAAATAAAAAGTGACTGTCTGACTTCAGACAGCCACTTCTATTTTTCAAGAAATTTCATTCAAACAAAAATGAGTATGAGCAGTTGTGCGGTAAGTACCCGTAAAAACATGGAAAGAGGATATACAGTGGAATAGGCTACGGCTGGTGCGTCGTTACCTGATATTTTGTTGGCGTAGGCGAGGGCGGGAGGGTCGGTCATGCTTCCCGACATCAATCCGATAATGGAGAAATAGTTGAGTTTGTAATACCAACGACCTATGATGCCGATGAAAAGCAACGGTATGATGGTGATGAGGAATCCCCAGAAGACCCACAATAGGCCATCTCCGGAGATGACCGTTTTGACAAAACTCCCTCCTGCTTCAATCCCTACACTGGCTAGGAAGAAGCATATTCCAATCTCACGGAGCATGAGACTGGCACTGGTCGAGGTATAGGTAACCAATTTCATCTTGTATCCGAATCGTCCAATGAGGATGGCTATGATGAGCGGTCCACCGGCCAATCCCAGTTTCATCGAGGATGAAATACCCGGTATGGACAAAGGAATGCTTCCCAAGAGTATGCCTAGGAAGATACCAATGAAGATGGTAATCATATTCGGTTCGTTGAGACGTTTCATTGAGTTTCCCAATCGAGACGCAAGTCGGTTGATATCTTCTTGACGACCGACAACCGTAAGCCGGTCACCGATTTGTAACTTAAGATTGGGAGTGACTAGTAGGTCTACCCCCGCACGGTTTAACCGAGTGGCATTCAACTGATACCCCATGCGTAAACGTAATGACCCTATAGCATGACCGTTATATTCTGGTTTGGTAACAACAATGCGCCGTGAGACGATGGGGGAGTGAATAGCTTCCCAGTCCATTTCCTCGATAGGCCCGATAAAAGCCTTCAAAGCCTCTTCGTCCTTTTCCGAAAGGACAATGAGTAACAAATCATCTTTGTCTAATGTCGTATTATCATCCGGGATAATCGCTTCTCCCTTTTTTTGCATACGTGACACCACAAAATTGCGGTCTATCAATTCTGCCAACTTTTTAAGCGTACAACCGACAATAAGGGAGTTTTCTACTTTATAGGTAACGATATGGGGAATTAATGTGTTGGCTTCTTTCTCTTCTTCCAAACGTTTTGTTTCCTCCTCGTTATTGATGCGGAAAAGGTAGCGTATGATAATCATGGCTAAGATAATGCCGATAACCCCCAAAGGATAAGCCGCCGCATAACCCGAAGCAATTTCGGGAGCTTCTGTCAATTTGCCATCGAGTTCCAATTGTGAAAGGGTCTGTTGGGCCGCACCAAGTCCCGGTGTATTGGTCACGGCACCCGATAAAATGCCTACCAGTTCGGGCATGGAAACCCGACTGTGTTCTATGGCATAAATAACGCAGACAATGGCCATATTTAGGAGAATGACTTCTGCCGCCAATAAATTGAGCTGCATACCCCCTTTCTTGAAAGAGGAGAAAAAGCCCGGACCTACTTGTAAGCCGATGGAATAGACGAAAAGTATCAGGCCAAATTCCTTGGTAAAATTCAGTATGTTTTGTTCAGCGGTAAACCCGAAATGGCTGACAAACAATCCTACGAACAATACGAATGTCACCCCTAATGAGACTCCGAAGATTTTTAGCTTGCCTAAATAGACACCTACAACAATGACAAAAGCAAAAAGAATAGCCGTGTGGGCAACAGAGTCTGTTGTAAACAGCAAATTTTGAATCCAGTCCATGCTTTTAAGCTGTTCAAAAAAATTGTGGAAGATGAGAAAACCCTTCTTTTTTACCGTGGGCAAAGGTACGAGTTTTATTTATATCCGAAACATTTGCGTGCCGCAATCTTAAACGATTTATTTTATTTGTTAATTTTTGTCCGTATGGAAATATTATTTTTGTTGTTTCAAAAAAGGACAGGAAAGGTATGGCGGCAATTTTACGGCAAGCGATTATAAGCATCGGTTCGAATGTCCCCGATAAAGAAGCCCGTGTTTCAACGGCCTGTATGGAGTTGAAAAGTCATTTTCCCTCGTTTTCGGTTTCTTCCCTTTATACAACTCCGGCCGTAGGAAAGTGCATAGGCCAACCCGACTATTGCAATGCTGTAGCCCGTTTTTTGACGGCAGAAGAGTATGATAGTGTAAAAAATTTTTTCAAACAGATGGAAGTCCGTTTTGGCCGTTGTCCGGAGCGAGGATGTCAAACGCTTGTCGCACTCGATATCGATATTGTCGTATGGGAAGGTCAGGTATTGCGACCTGACGATGTGACACAAGAATATGTGCGCATAGGCCTTCGTCAGTTGGGCTTACTTTAAGTCTCATATAAGAGAAGAGCGGGATTAATTGTCCCGCTCTTCTTCGTTTAATCAGTATTTAATGGCAAAGTGCCCTGGACATACCCCTGTATCGGCCATCCATTTGAGGGTTCCATCGGGATTAAAGCAGTAGATAGTGCCGCTGTTGAAATAGTCGAGTGCATCTGTCATATAAACCTCTTTTGTACTCGGATTTACTGCCATGCCATAGGGGGATATGATTTCTGTACCATCGGTGATGAACTGTGTCTGAGAAACTTCCCTGGTATTCAGGTTAATAATATAGTAGCTGTTGTCGTACGTATAAGTCGTGTAGTTCCACTCCGAAGAGTAAATATATGCCGAATCTCCAACCATGCAGAGATTGCTTGCTCCGATATTCAGCGTGTCAACGACAATATCGTTCTGTGTATCAATTACATAAAGATTAGCGGCAATGTCATAATAATTACCCCGTGAGCTTACATAGAGATGCCCTTTGTTATCATATTTCAGTTGGTAGAGATTGATGGCCACATCAATGGATTTGGTTACAGTAAAGCTGTTCAGGTCAATTACCGAAACCCTATTATCGTATGTAGAGGATAGGTATCCTCCCGAATTGGCCACATACAGCTTATTGTCGACAACGGCCATCTCCTCCGGTTGGTAACCGACGGTTACCGAATCGATGATATCGAGTGTAGAGGTATTGAATTTGTAGACGGCTCCTAATACATTCCCCTCGGAATAGGTCGCACTTACATAGGAGCTTACATAGGCATAGTCACCCTCGAAGCAGATATAACGGCCATTGGGTATATCTACCTCCCCAATGCGTATAGCGCTGTCGGCCGTCATGACTTCGACCTTGTGTGAACCGTTCATGACCGCATACAACCGGTTGTCGTAAATCTTCAAATCGTTGCCAGTATCTCCCAGACCATTGATCGTCTGCGGATTACGTTCGGAATAAATATTTTTTTGATAAGTTCCCGTAGTGGCATCAAAATAGTCGATGGAGGCATTGTTGGAACCATAGCTTCCTTCGTTGAGCAGATAGAAACCTGACATTTCTCCGGATGTACCCTCGGTTACCGAAGTGTCGATTGAACCGATGATTTGGTTGTCATCGTCGTTACAGCTACTCAAAAGGGCGAGTAGACAAAATGCGGAAAAGAAATAAATTTTTTTCATAATGTTACAGTTAAAGTGATTTTAAAATTTGTTCCCGGCATAGGGTAATTGGCCACCACGTCGTAGTACTGGTTAAACAGATTGTTGACTTCTCCGGCAATCTTGAATTCGAATTTTTTGATTCGGAAAGAGCGGTTCAGAGCAATATCACTTGTGTACCAAGGTTGCAGATAATTGTCCGCTGTGTTCTCCGAATGGCTGTATCGTTCGCCGGTATAAATGAAGCTGTAGTTAAGAGACCATCTCCGCCATGCGCCCCATAGGAGCAGTGTGCCACTGTGCAAGGGGGTGTAAGGAATTTGGTCACCATAATATTTGTAGGAAGCATTTGTGAAATCTTGCGCTTTCTGGTACGTGTAGCATCCTCGTATCCCTACTTCCACCTCCTTAAAACATAAGATTGTTTGTGCAGATATTTCGCACCCCCGTATCTCGACCCGTCCTAAGTTAAGCATTGCCCAACTGAATTGTCCTCTCGAAGGAAAAGCGATGATTTTATTGGTGACAACATTGTAGTAGCCGTCCCCCTGCAGTTCGAATATCCGGAAGACCCCGCCCTTTCCCGTCTTGCGGTAGATGAAGCCGCCATCGTATTGTACTGTATATTCGGGCTCAAGAGATCTGCTGCCGATATCGTTGTAATATAGTTCATTAAACGTAGGCATACGGAACGATTTCTTACAGAAGGCCCGCAGTTGGAGGTTAGCCCGTTTAAAAGGTGTATAGTTGGCAAATACGGCCGGTGAAAGGATTTCTTTATTGTCTGAGGGGGTGACCCGTTTATCCTTTAGAGTTTCTTGTGTAAATGTTCCCAAGAGGCTTCCCTGCAGGTGGAAATTCCTTACCTGGAAGGCCGTGGCAACAGCCAACATTTCGGTATAGCGGGTCGGACAGACAAAGTTGTCCACGTCGGCATCGAGGTAGTTCCATTGGAAGTCGGTCGAGAGGGAGAGGTCCCACCAGGGGAAGAGAGACAGGGCATGAGCGGCCGCCAGGTAGCCCTCCTGCTGGCGGTAGTGGTTGTGTATGTAAATTTCCTTGGGGTCGTCACGGAGATATTCGGTATAGTCGTAGGCGTACTTGGCGTTGACAAGCACCTTGTAGCGGCCTAAGCCGCCCTGCCAGCTCCCTTGGGTGAAGAAGTCCCTGTCCCATTGCCTTTCACCGTGTTCCCATACATTGCTGAGTATCGGTCCTGGAAGTCCTCTCTCGGAGTTGTAGAAGTAGACTTTTGCATTCCACTTGCCCTTGGGTGCGTCTCCGAAGAAACCGCCTTCCATCCGGAGGGCCTCGATGTCGCCGTTCTGCCGGATGGCGGTGGTGTCGTAGGCGGTGGATCCGTCGGCGTTTGTCTTCCGGTAGCGGAACTTGTATCTTCCGGTGGCGTAGGTATATTCAGCGTTGAAGAGAGAGGAGACCCGAGGGGAGATTTTCTGTTCCCAGAGCAGGGAGGGATTCGCCAGACCGAAGGAGCCAGCCTTCATCGTTGCCCGGAGGTGGAACTTTTCGGAACCGTCGAAGGCGGGTCTGCGGGAGCGTAGATAGACGGCACCGGAATTCCCGAAGTCCTTGGCGGGCTGGAAAATGTCGCTTTTCTGACCGTTGTAGAGGGCTATTTCCTCCATGTTGTCGAGGGAGAACTTGCCGAGGTCGATTTGGCCGTTCTGGGCGTTACCGAGCTGGATGCCGTCGTAGAAGACACCTACATGGTTAGCACCGAGACTTCGGACGTTCACGGTTTTCAGACCGCCCACCCCGCCGTAGTCCTTCAGCTGCACGCCGGAGAAGAAGCGGATGGCGTCGGCCACGGAGAGACAGTTGAGGCGTTCCAGGGTCTCACCGGAGAGTTTCTGTGGCGGGATGACCTCGGACTGCTGCCGGCCGTATACGGTCAGTTCCCGGATATGTTGGAGGGAGTCGATGCTGTTTTGGGCGTGCAGGGGCAGTGCCGCACCCGAAAGGGCGAGGGTACAGACAACGAGAGGGAACAACCACCGGCTCATCATCCTCTAAGGGGGCGCTGTTGCACGCCATTCCGCTTAGAAGGGAAAAACCGACAGGGGAGACCCTGTAGGGCAGAAGATGTCAGATAAGAATAGACCATGGTTCAATCAGGCTCTTTCCTCGAAAGCTGTTGTTAAAACTGTATGGCAGGTCTTCTGACTTGTTCCTGCGACAAGCGGCCTTCCCAGGAAAAACCCAGTGGCGAAAGAGATGGCTTGCGCAAAGAGATGGAACTCACAGCAGCGGGACTGTCCGGGATTCACACCCGATTCCCTATTAATCTCCATATCCTGTAGGGGATACTTCTGAACCAATACAGCGC
>JAJQIP010000101.1 GCA_021199145.1 Porphyromonadaceae bacterium
TCCCGGAATGGATTGCAGGATAGGGGTCTCCACTTCCATATATCCCTGTCGGTTGAAGAACTCTCGCATGGAGGTGTAGACTTTATTGCGCTTGATGAAAATCTCCTTGACCCCCTCGTTCACAACCAAATCGACATAGCGTTGGCGATACCGGAGTTCGGGGTCTTCAAAAGCATCGTATACTACCCCGTCTTTTACCTTGACAATGGGGAGGGGACGCAACGATTTGGCAAGGACAGTCATTTCCTCCGCATGGACGGTGATTTCCCCCATTTGGGTGCGGAACACGTAGCCCTTGACGCCGATAAAGTCACCGATGTCGAGCAGTTTTTTGAATACGGTGTTGTAGAGTTCCTTATCCTCTCCGGGACAGAGGTTATCCCGGGAGATATAGACCTGTATGCGGCCTTTCGAATCCTTCAGTTCCATGAAGGAGGCTTTGCCCATGATACGCCGGCTCATGATACGGCCGGCGACCGATACCTCCCGTCGAGGGGCATTGTCGTCGAAGGTCGCTTTGATTTCGTCGGTGTAGGCCGTCACGACATATTCGGCTGCAGGGTAGGGGTCAATGCCCAACTTCCGCATCTCCTCCAGACTATGGCGTCGAACAATTTCCTGTTCGCTCAATTCGGGTGTGCTCATTGCTTTTCTGTTTTTCTGTTCGTGAGGGGTATACTCTCCCGTATTCCTTTTTA
Organism: Porphyromonadaceae bacterium; assembly: GCA_021199145.1. Classification (GTDB taxonomy): domain Bacteria; phylum Bacteroidota; class Bacteroidia; order Bacteroidales; family UBA11471; genus Caccoplasma. The sequence continues at coordinate 699 of JAJQIP010000101.1, forward strand.
TCGGCTTGAGGATTTATAATCCTCTCCCGTGGCAATTTTTGTATTTCTTCCCACTTCCACAGGGGCAGGGGTCGTTGCGTCCTATTTTAGGTCCGGCCTTTACAGGCTCGGGAGGACGTTGCGGAGCATTGGGCTGTGGCCGGCTGCCCGGCATTCCTCCCATTGTATCTTTCTGGGTGCGGTACCGGCTGTAATCCTGGCGAGGTTGCGGAGCGGCCTCCTTCACCTGTTGCGGGTCACGCATCGGTATCTGTCCTCGCATGAGGATAGATATGGTTTTGGTATTGATGGTGTTAACCATTTCCTTGAAGAGACCGAAGGACTCCAGTTTGAAAATGAGCAACGGGTCTTTCTGTTCGTAGCTGGCATTCTGTACCGACTGGCGCAGTTGGTCCAAGTCACGCAGGTGCTCTTTCCAAGCTTCGTCGATGGTGTGTAGCAGAATGGCTTTCTGGAACGCCTTGTTTACCGCTTTCGACTCCGTGTCGTACGCCTCTTTCAGTTTGCAGACGATGTTGTAGACCCGTTTCCCGTCGGTGACAGGTATGACAATATTGTCGTAGCGGTCGCCTTGCTCCTCATACACCCGTTTGATGACAGGGTTGGCGATGGAGGCCAACATGTCGGTCTTGCGCTTGAAGGCGGCAATGATGGCTTCGTAGAGAGACTCGGTGAGGGCACTTTCCTTTTCGGAACGCATGGCGTTGGCATCGAAAGGCGGTTCCACGGCGAAAATCTTCAGTACATTTTCCTGCAGCCTTTCGTAATCGCCCGATTGGGTATATTCCTCGACGAGTGCCTGGGCCGCATCGTACATCATATTCACGATATCGATGCCGATACGTTCGCCCATCAAGGCGTGGTGACGTTTTTTGTAAATCACTTCCCGTTGGGCGTTCATCACATCATCGTATTCGAGCAGACGTTTGCGGATTCCGAAGTTGTTCTCCTCCACCTTCCGTTGGGCCCGTTCGATGGATTTTGAAATCATCGGGTGTTCAATCATTTCGCCATCCTTAAAGCCCAGACGGTCCATCACCTTGGCGATACGTTCAGAACTGAAGAGCCGCATGAGGTTATCTTCGAGGGAGACGTAGAAGACCGAGGAGCCCGGGTCGCCTTGCCGTCCCGAACGTCCCCGCAACTGTCGGTCTACCCGTCGGGATTCGTGGCGTTCCGTACCGATAATGGCCAAACCGCCCGCCGCCCGTACCGCTTCGGAGAGTTTGATATCGGTTCCCCGTCCGGCCATGTTGGTGGCGATGGTCACTGTTCCACTCTGTCCCGCTTGCGCCACAATTTCGGCCTCTTTCTGGTGTAGTTTGGCGTTGAGGACATTGTGCTTGATTTTCCGCATTGTGAGCATTTTGCTCAGCAACTCCGAAATTTCAACGGAGGTGGTACCTACCAGCACCGGTCGTCCCGATTCAATCATTTTCACGATTTCTTCGATGACAGCGGTATACTTTTCCCGTTTGGTCTTATATACCCGGTCGTTGAGGTCGTTGCGGATGACCGGTTTGTTGGTCGGGATGGTGACCACATCGAGTTTGTAGATGTCCCAAAATTCTCCTGCTTCCGTCTCTGCCGTACCGGTCATACCGGCCAGTTTGTGGTACATACGGAAGTAGTTTTGCAGCGTGATGGTGGCAAATGTCTGGGAGGCGGCCTCCACTTTTACATGCTCTTTGGCTTCAATGGCCTGGTGCAATCCGTCGGAATAGCGGCGGCCCTCCATGATACGTCCTGTCTGCTCGTCGACAATCTTCACCTTGTTGTCAATGACCACATATTCGTCGTCCCTTTCGAAGAGGGCATAGGCTTTGAGGAGTTGGTGCACGGTATGTACCCGTTCGGCCTTGATGGCATACTCTTGGGTAATCTGGTCCTTCTTTTCCTGACGTTCCACTTCTGAGAGCGGTTGTGCATCGAGTTCGGCCAATTGCGCCCCGATATCGGGAAGGACGAAAAATTGCGGATCGTCGCTATCGCCTGTAATCATATCGACCCCTTTGTCGGTGAGGTCAACGCCGTTGTTCTTCTCATCGATGACGAAATAGAGCGGGTCGGTGACGATGGGCATATTGCGGTTGTTCTCCTGCATATAGTACTCCTCGGTCTCCAGCATGAGCGACTTAATGCCCGGTTCGCTGAGGTACTTGATGAGGGCGGAATTTTTAGGCAGACCCTTGAAGGTACGGAAGAGCAACAAGGCCCCCTCTTTACGCACCTCCTTATCTTCCGAAGCTATTTTTACCCTCGCCTCGGCCAGCAGTTTCGTGGCTAAGGATTTCTGCGCCTTATAAAGGCTCTCCACTTTGGGTTGCAGTTCCTCGAAGAGCTGTACTTCCCCTCTGGGAACAGGGCCGGAGATAATCAACGGAGTACGGGCATCATCGATGAGCACCGAGTCCACCTCGTCGACAATGGCATAGTTGTGCGCCCGTTGCACGAGGTCCTGCGGTGTGATGGACATGTTATCCCGAAGGTAGTCGAAACCAAATTCGTTGTTTGTCCCGAAGGTGATATCGGCATTATAGGCCTTCCGCCGGTTTTCCGAGTTGGGCTGGTGTTTGTCGATGCAATCGACCGAAAGTCCGTGGAACATGTACAGCGGCCCCATCCATTCGGAGTCACGTTTGGCCAGATAGTCATTTACTGTCACCACATGTACGCCGTTACCGGTCAAGGCATTGAGGAATACAGGCAAGGTAGCCACCAGGGTTTTCCCCTCACCGGTCGCCATTTCCGCGATTTTGCCTTTGTGGAGGACAACCCCTCCAAAGAGTTGTACATCGTAATGTATCATGTTCCAGACAATCTCGTTGCCACCGGCCATCCAGTGGTTCTGATAGATTGCCTTGTCGCCTTCGATGTGCAGAAAGTCGTGTCCGGCCGCCGCCAGGTCACGGTCGAACTGGGTCGCCGTCACCTCAATCCGTTCGTTCTCGGCGAAAAGTCTGGCCGTGGCTTTTACCACGGCGAAAACCTGCGGCAGAACTTCGTCGAGTACTTTTTCGTATTTATCCAGGATGGTCTTTTCGAGTTTGTCCACCTCTTCCCATCCATCCTCCCGTTCGTCGTATTCCAGTTCCTCAATATTCTCCTTGATTTCGGCAATGCGTGCCTTTTCGGGAGCGACAGCCTCTTGCACCCGTTTCCGTATGTTGGTCACTAATTGGCGCAATTCATCGTTACTGAGGGATTCTATTTTTGCATATTCGGCCAAAATGCGGTCGACATAGGGTTGTATTTCGCGTAGGTCCCGTTGGGATTTATTTCCAAAGAGTTTTTTCAAAAGATCATTAAAACCCATGGTCGTATGTCGGTGTTTTATAGTTATGTGAGATAATATATTATCGTGTCGTTCGCAAAAACGACAATTTAGGTACAAAGATAGATAAAATGCATGAATTTAGCCTTCTTTCTTGGATAAAATAGGTTTAAGGCAGATGACCTGCCTTTCGGCCTTACTGCTTTACAAAGAATCGGGAAGTGCGAATCGGAACGTTACAGTCGTCCGTTTTTCAACTCTATTTTTATCCAAGTGACGCTACGCACGGCAGGGATAAGGGCGAGGGGATAGAAGGCCGGATTGAAGACCTGCGACAAGAACCACATGGCGATAAATACCCCGATGGAGACCAACAGCAACAGCGACATGAGTTGTGTCGTAAAGCGTCTTTTCGGAGCGAAGGCCTCGCACAGGGCGATGACCCACAAGAACGGATGGCACCATAAAGCCGAGTAGTTGGGCGAGGTCGCCGGATGAATCGATATGAAGATGAGGAAAAACAGCAGGCATCCTGCTAGTCCGTAGAGTCCGAAAATCAGGTAGTCGGGTAGCCGTATATGACGGCCGTATCGGTATTCTCCGATGGAGAAGAGGAGAATGAGCAGAAAGAGTAGCGTACATACGACGGTAGGGGTGAAAGGTGTAGGCCTGTTCTCTTCGGCCATACCTGGTATGCCCGTATATTCGTAACTCTCTCCTACCAACGGACGTATGGTGTCACCCTCTTCTCTGATAACCGCTTTCCCTACAGCTTCCTGCAAGATGTAGGGCAAGAACATCTGTTGGCGGTAGGGAATAGGGCGGTCGAGCGGCGCACCCAATGCCAGGTCTATGCCAAAGGTGAGCCAGGGGTTATTCACCGTCTGACGGTGTATCAGCTGCCGGAAAGTGACCGTTGCCGTGTCGGAAACTTCGTAATCCACGGGTCCTGACAGGCAGTGTTCTATCTTATCCCGAGGGCGGGTGGCGCAGTTGTCGAACAGAAAGTTGTACCGGTATATACGGTTTTCAGGTCTCATGTTGGTGAGCAAGGTGTCGCAGAGCCGCTCCGCCTCGGCCTTCGACAAGAGCAGTTCTTGTTCGTATACCGTACTTCCTCGGGAGACATAGCTGTAGATGAAATCACGGTAACTCTCCGCTCCTATGCTGTAGTCGGTTTCCCCTTTGGTGAAACGGTAGAAAAAGTGGGGGGCGCTGAAGTCGAAAAGTCCGTAATGGAACACGATATCCCGTATGCGTATGCCGGTGTGACCGAACAGTTCGTATGCCTGGCTACCTGGTGCAGCGGTAAGGAGGGAGACATAGAGGGTGTCGCCAGCTTTGGCGGTGACCGATAGGGTTATGCAGAGGTACAGCAGAAGGCTGTATAGCTTTTTCATATGGCGGGATTAATGATGTAAAGGTACTCTTTTTTGACTGATTATTTTTCTTTTTACGGGAAATCAGCTATTTTTGAAAACAGAATCATATTAAAATATCATACTATGGAATCGATTAAATTCTCT
>JAJQIP010000097.1 GCA_021199145.1 Porphyromonadaceae bacterium
CCGCTATTTCCTCGACCATGTCGCCGGATGGATACTCGAACTCGATCGGGGAGAGGGAATCCCCTGGAAAGGGAACTATTCGTCGTGGCTCGAACAGAAGACCCGTCGGATGGAGATGGAGGAGAAACAGGCGAGCAAGCGGCGCAAGACCCTCGAACGGGAGTTGGAGTGGATACACATGGCTCCCAAAGCCCGCCAAGCGAAGGGAAAGGCCCGTCTCAACTCCTATGACCGGTTGCTCAACGAGGACCAGAAAGCCCGGGAAGAGCGACTTGAAATCTATATCCCCAACGGTCCTCGGTTGGGAAACAAGGTCATCGAGGCCAAAGGAGTGGCGAAAGCCTACGACGACAAGCTCCTCTTCGAGAATCTGCAGTTCACGTTGCCCCCCAACGGCATTGTCGGTGTCATCGGTCCCAACGGAGCGGGGAAGACCACTCTCTTCCGTCTGATAATGGGACAGGAGCAGGCCGACAAGGGAACGTTTGAGATAGGCGACACCGTGAAAATCGCCTATGTCGACCAGACCCACAAGGCCATCGACCCCGAAAAGTCTGTCTACCAGGTCGTTTCAGGCGGACAAGAGACCTTCCGGTTAGGCGGACGGGAGATGAATGCCCGAGCCTATCTCTCCCGATTCAACTTCACCGGAGCCGACCAAGAGAAGAAGTGCGGAGTGCTTTCCGGTGGAGAGCGCAACCGCCTCCATCTGGCCTTAGCTCTCAAGGAAGAGGGAAATGTGCTGTTGCTGGACGAGCCGACCAACGATATCGACGTGAACACCTTGCGGGCCTTGGAGGAGGGACTCGAGAACTTCGCCGGCTGCGCCGTTGTCGTGTCCCACGACCGTTGGTTCCTTGACCGGATATGTACCCATATCCTCGCCTTCGAAGGAAATTCCGAAGTGTTCTTCTTCGAAGGGTCCTATACCGAATATGAAGAAAACAAACGGAAACGGTTAGGCGATGTAGAGCCGCACCGTCCCCGTTATAAGAAACTCATGGCCTGAAAAGGCCCTCTGAAGAGACCTAAACCTGCGTTCTTTTGGAAATCCTTCCCCTTTCCCGACCTGTAAAGCAGCGGCTTTAGAGGTTCTCCAGTAAGGAATCCAAATCGTCCTTATTGAAAAGTACAAATACGTGGCCCAAAATGCCGATACTGGCTACCCGGCTCTCCTCCCCGTAGCGGACCTTGCCGAGAGAGAAGATGAAGCAGTTCTTCGAGAAGACCATCTCTTTGGCCACCGAGTCGAGCATGTAGCCCCCCAACATGGAGAGCAGAAAATTGTCACTCCGTTGGAGAGATTCGGCGCAGACCCCTTTAATCGCCTCCCGATGGCGTTCGTCCGACGGACAGGTGATGATGAGGGTAAGCAGCAAGGCTATGCCGATACAGATTCCAATCCACTTTTTCATAATCGTCGTTATTCGATGCGATGAGAGCGGAAAAGTCGGAAATCAGACAAAACCCCGTCCCTCCACATCGGTTTTGTTTTCAGTAGGTAAAAATTCCCTTGAAAAAATCTATTCCCACCCTGTCAGGAGAACGAGTCGTCGTATCTCTCTGTCCTGAGAATAGCCGTCCCCTCAGTCCGCACCTTGTTTGGAGGCGCTTCGGACAACCCCTTGTGGCTTTGGCCGCACGGAGCAGCGGGAAGAGTACACTTCGGACCGACAGGATTTCATCCTCAAAGATAAGATAAAAGCCGGAAAGGAGAAACATTCCTTCCGAAAACGCTATAGAAATAGTTAATATGACCTATACGACAAATTTATGGCAACTGTAAAAGTCAAATTCCGCCCCTCTACCGTTGAGGCACGGGAGGGGGCCCTCTTCTTTTCCGTGACCCATGACCGGATAGAAAAGCAGATACCCGCACAGCTCAAACTCCATCCGGCCGAGTGGGATAACTTCCGTTCGGAGGTGATAGTCCGACCCGATACAGACGAAAAGCGACGGGAATATCTGCATACCCTGCAGGAGACCCTGGCGGAGGAGAGCGGCTGTCTGAAACGCATCATCGAGCGTCTGGAGCGAATCGGCAACCCCTACACCGCAGAGACGGTGGCGACCCTGTTTCACGACGCCCGTGAGCATGGTGACGGCTTCATCGCCTTCACCACTGCCCTCATCAAGCAGTTGGAGCAAATCGGGAAAACCCGGACCGCCGCCACCTACATGACCGTGCTGAACAGCTTCGTCCGTTTCCGGCAAGAGCGGGAGATATTGTTGGAGAGCGTGGATGCCCAGGTGATGCTGGCCTATGAGAACTATCTGAAGACCAACGGTATCTGTCCGAACACGACCTCCTTTTACATGCGCAACCTCCGAGCCATTTACAACCGTGCCGTCGACCAGGACCTCATCGTACAACGCTACCCCTTCAAGCATGTCTATACCGGCATCGGCAAGACCGTGAAGCGGGCCGTTCCGCTGAGTGTCATCCGGGATATCCGGGATATCGACTTGGATGAAGACCCCACGACGGACTTTGCCCGTGACCTGTTCCTCTTTTCCTTCTATACCCGAGGTATGTCGTTCATCGACATGGCCTATCTGAAGAAGCGGAACCTCCAGAACGGCATCCTGTCGTACCGTCGCCAGAAGACCAACCAGCAGCTCTTCATCAAGTGGGAGACCCCCATGGAGGAGATTGTCGGGAAGTACGACACCGACGGTTCGCCCTACCTGTTGCCGATAATCCGGTATGCAGAGGAAGACGAGCGGAAGCAGTACAAGAGTGCGGCCCATTTAGTGAATGTCAAGCTGAAAAAGTTGGGAGAACGGTTGGGACTCTCCATGCCCCTGACCACCTATGTCGCTCGGCATGCCTGGGCGAGCATCGCCAAGAGCAAGAACGTCTCCCTCTCGGTCATCAGCGAAGCCTTGGGACACGACTCCGAACACACGACCCGCATCTACTTGGCCTCCTTAGACACCTCGGTTGTCGACAAGGCGAACAACCTTGTGTTGCGTTCGTTATAACTCCGTTAGGGAGCAATCCTTTCGGCCGGCAATGCAAAATTCGTGATTGAGGGGAATAAAGTGCCCCGTCGGCTGTTGTTTTCCCCTATTTCTCGTTACCTTTGCGAAGAGTCGGAGAAGCGAAAAAGAGGTGAACAAAGCCTATTTGGAGGAGTTGAACGAAGCCCAGCGGGAGGCGGTCCTGTATTGCGACGGACCCTCGTTGGTGATAGCCGGAGCAGGGTCGGGCAAGACCCGTGTGCTGACCTATAAGATAGCCCATTTGTTGGCCTCGGAGAACTATCAGCCCAGTGAGATTCTGGCCCTCACCTTTACCAACAAGGCCGCTCGGGAAATGAAAGAGCGGGTTGCCGCCATTGTCGGGGGAAGATTGGCCCTCCGCCTCTGGATGGGAACCTTCCATGCCATTTTCGCCAGCATCCTGCACACCCATGCCGAGCGAATCGGCTTCACGCACGACTTCACCATCTATGACCAGTCCGACTCCCGCAGCCTCATCAAGACCATCTTGAAAGAGCGGTCGCTCGATGACAAGCTCTACCGTCCCACCACGGTGCAGGCCCTTATCTCCAACGCCAAGAACGCCCTCATCACACCGGCGGCCTACGCCTCCAATCCCGTTCTGATAGAGGGCGACCAACGGGCCCGCCGTCCGCTCATGGCGGAAATCTACAAAGAGTACTGGTCCCGTTGCGCCCGTTCGGAGGCGATGGACTTCGACGACCTGTTGTTGTACACCAACATCCTGTTCCGGGACCATCCCGATGTGTTGGCCTTTTACCAGGAGCAGTTCCGGTATATCTTGGTCGATGAGTATCAAGATACCAATTTTGCCCAGCACCTCATCATCAATCAGTTGGCCAAGGCCCATCGCCATCTGTGCGTCGTCGGTGACGATGCCCAGAGCATCTACTCCTTCCGGGGAGCCAATATCGGGAACATCCTCCACTTTCAAAAAGAGTATCCCGATTTCAAAATCTTCAAGTTAGAGCAGAATTACCGCTCCACCCAGACCATCGTAGCGGCGGCGAACAGTCTTATCGCCAAGAACAAAGAGCAGATACCCAAGCATATATACTCGCGCAACGCCGTCGGAGAGAAGATACCCGTCATCGGAGCCTATTCCGACTTCGAAGAGGGGTATGTCATTGCCGGCCGCATTGTCACGATGCGGATGGAGAAAGGCGGAAGCTATTCCGACTTCGCCATCCTTTACCGGACCAATTCGCAGTCCCGTATCTTCGAGGAGGCGTTGCGCAAGCGGAACATCCCCTACCGCATCTACGGCGGACAGTCGTTTTACCAGCGCAAGGAGATAAAAGATGTCATCGCCTATTTCCGTCTGGCAGTCAATCCCTCCGATGAGGAGGCCTTGAAGCGGGTCATCAACTATCCCGCCCGAGGTATCGGAGAGACCACCTGGTCAAAGATAGCCGCCTGCGCCGTGGCCCACGAAGTGAGTCTGTGGGAGGTGGTAAGTCATCCCGACACCTACGCCCTGCCGGTCAACAGCGGCACGCAAAACAAGTTGACCGCCTTTTCCGTCCTGATACAGTCGTTCGTCGAGAAGAGTAATCAGGAGAGCGCCTATGCCGTAGCCGACACCATTGTCCGGCAGTCGGGCATCATGACCGATATCTATGCCGACCGTTCCTTAGAAAATATCAGTCGGCAGGAGAATGTCGAGGAGTTGCTCAACGGCATCCAGGAATTCTGTTCCCTGCGTCAGGAAGAGGGTGTCGAGCGGGTGTCGCTCACCGATTTCCTGGCGGAGGTATCGTTAGCGACCGACCAGGACAGTGACGATGAGGGAGACAAAGACCGTGTGATGCTTATGACGGTCCACGCCTCCAAAGGGTTGGAGTTCCGTCACGTCTTTGTCGTCGGACTCGAAGAGGAGCTGTTCCCCACGGCGATGGCCATGGATAATGCCCGGGAGTTGGAAGAGGAGCGGCGGTTGCTCTATGTCGCCATCACCCGAGCCAAAGAGAGTTGTCAGCTCTCCTATGCCGCCTCTCGGTATCGCAACGGCAAGCCGACCGCCTCACCCCCGAGCCGCTTCCTTCAGGATATCGATCCTGCCTATCTCCAGTTGTCCGACAGTCGGACTCTCGAAAGAGGAGAGGAGAGACCCGCATTCCCGTCGAGACGCATTGCCTCAAATTATCTTTCCGAGCGGTTCGAACGGCCCTCGGGATTTTCCGGCACCTCCCGTTCCGTTACCACTCCCTTACCCTCTACCTTTCCCTCGCAGACAAAGTTGGTTCGGATTGAAACCTCTTCCGCCCCGTCCGTCGGATTTTCGGTCACTATCTTGCCGGAAGGACTTGTCGTCGGCGGACGCATCCGTCACGACCGATTCGGTGAAGGAACCGTCACCGAAATCACCGGCGAGGGAGATAACCTCAAAATCGGAGTCGCCTTCGACCATGTCGGACAGAAGCACCTCCTCCTGAAATTCGCTAAATTCACCATCCTCAAATAGAACCCCTATGG
>JAJQIP010000081.1 GCA_021199145.1 Porphyromonadaceae bacterium
TTTCTTTCTCGAAACCTATAAGTGTCGTTGTTAATCGAATCCTGTCGGTGACAATTCTTTTGTTCGAAATCTACCGAAAGGGCAGTATTGATGGCGGTTTATCCGCCATCAATACTGCTCCCTAAAAAATTATTTTGTTCCGCTCTCCCGCATAGCGGGGTTTCCCTTATCGAAAAATGTTTTTGAAGGAGGTTGTCGAAAATTGTTTGCGGCGTTGTTGTTCGAATCCTATAAGTGACGTTGTTTATCGCACCTTACTTGCAACCCTGAATAAAATTATCCGTTACCTCTCTCCCCCGAAAGGGGGGGTATAAATAGTATCGAAAATTGTCAGTGTCGTTGTTAATCGAATCCTGTTAGAGCGAACGCTTTTGTTCGAATTCTGTAAGTGACGTTGTTTAGCGTATCATCCAGCAAGTGCAGCGATGTGCGGCTGCGCCACACATCGCTGCAGTAAAAAAACTATCCGTTACCTTTCTCCCTGCCGGAGGCAGGGGTTTCTGTCACATACAAAGCCTGAGAGCGAAAAAAGAATCCTCCCTCTATACCCCGTTGGCAAAAGGGGTGCACAGCTTAAAAAAAGCGAAAGGAGCAGAGATACAATCTCTACTCCTTTCCTTTATGTAGCGAAGCCGGGAATCGAACCCGGGTCTCATCCGTGAGAGGGATACGTGCTAGGCCACTACACTACATCGCCTTGCAAAATACGCTGCAAAGGTAGCGATTTTGTCTGTACCCCAAAAGAAATTTACATATTTTAATAGTCCGGGCTCTCTTTTTCAGTCGGAACAAGGGGAGCGTCAGGGTCGAGGGAGAAGAGGCGACAGGCGTTGCGATAGGTAATCTCTTCGAGTTCGGCAACCGGCCGGTGAATCATCTCCGCTACCCGTTCGGCGGTATCCCGCAGAAAGGCCGGTTCGTTGCGCTGCCCTCGGTGCGGAACGGGAGCGAGGTAGGGAGCGTCGGTCTCCAAGAGGAGACGGTCGGTCGGGATGTCCGGCAGAGACTCCGGAAGGCTGCTCTTCTTGAAGGTCGCCACACCTCCGATGCCGATGTAGAACTCTCCCACGTCGAAGAGGGAAGGCAGGTCATCGGCCGTGCCGCTGAAGCAGTGGAACACCCCCCGCAGTCCGAGCGGAGCGAGTCGGCGCAACCTTTCCAACAGCAGGGAGGTGGCGTTGCGGCAGTGGAGAATCAGAGGGAGATTGAGTCGGGCCGCCCGCTCTACTTGCGCCTCAAAAGCCTCTATCTGTTCGTTCCGATAGGTATCGTCCCAATAGAGGTCGAGACCAATCTCCCCTACGGCGATATAGGGGCCGTCCTCCAGTTCGGCGAAAATGCGGTCGAGGTCGTCCCGCCATTGAGCTCCGACCGATGTGGGGTGTAGTCCCATAGCGGCTGTACAGAGGTCAGGATAGGCGGTCAGTGTGCGACGCAATGCCTCCACGGTACTGCCGTCGACGTTGGGAAGCATCAGTCGGGAGACCCCCTTCTCTTTGGCCCGCTGCACGACGGCCTCTCGGTCGTTGTCGAACTCCGGCAGGTAGATATGGGTATGGGTGTCGAAAAGCATGATTTAGACGTTGCGTTTCATCAGTCGGGCCGCCAACTCCCGCAAAGGGGCGGTTCGGGCCGGGTCGACAGTGAGGGTGTCGAGTTGTCGCAGGGCCAGTGCATAATACTCTTCCATCTTCTCCACGCAACGGGGTCCCACGGCCAACCGGTCGTACAAGGCAGTCACGGCGGTGATTTTGGCAGACGGGTCGAATGTCGGGGCGGAGAGCCAACTCGTCAGCTCCTCTCGGTCACTCCCCTCGGCCAACCGCAGGGCGGTGATGAGCAGGTAACTCTTCTTGTTGTTGAGAATGTCGCCGCCGGTCTTCTTCCCGAAAATCCGGGAATCGCCGTACACATCGAGGTAGTCGTCCTGAAGTTGGAAGGCCAGTCCTATCGATTCTCCGAACCGGTAGAGGGCATCGGCATCGGTCGCCTTCGCACCGGCGATGAGCGCACCGGTCTTCAGGGCGCACCCCAACAGGACGGCGGTCTTCAGCCGTATCATCTCGATATATTCCGCTTCGGTGACATCGTTACGCTGCTCGAACTCCATGTCGTACTGCTGCCCTTCGCAAATTTCCAGCGCACTCTTCAGAAAGAGGGTGCAGACAGCTGTCCGGCACCGTTCGGGACTCTTCATCAGCTGCATAGTGGCCACTATCTGCATGGCATCGCCTGAGAGGATGGCGCTGTTCTCCCCCCACTTCACATGCACGGTAGGAGCTCCCCGCCGCAGGTCGGCACGGTCCATCACATCGTCGTGAAGCAGAGTGAAGTTGTGGAAAATCTCCAGTCCGACAGCCGCCTCCAACGCCTCCCGACAGTCGCCTTCGCAGAGGTCGCATGCCAGCAGGGTAAGCAGCGGCCGCAACCGTTTGCCCCCCAAGGAGAGCACATAGCGGATGGGGCGGTAGAGTCCGGCCGGCCGGTCGGGATAGGTGAGGGTGTCGACCGATTGCCGTATGTGGTCGAGCAGGGTTTCGAGCGATTCCATAGGTCAGGATAATGCGTTATTTCCTCCCAAAAGTAACGTTTTCTTTACGATTTCTTCCCCAAAAAGAGGAAAAAAGCGGGAGAAGGGGGCGGCGGTATACTTCGAGGGGAATTTTCCCGTTATACAAAAAGAATCCTTATCTTTGGTGACATTATGAGACGTTGCGTTCTCCGCTGTCTGGGACGGACTTTGTTGGCCGTCACGCTGTTTTCGCCCCTCTTCTCCGCTCAGGCGCAGGAGGGCAAGACTTCGTTTGACGTGCTCAACCTGCCGGTCTCTTCGCATATCAACGCCCTCGGGGGGAACAACATCTCGCTGGTTGAGGAGGATATCACGGTAATGTACCACAACCCGGCTCTGATGGGGCAGGAGATGGACAAACAGATTGCCGCCAACTATATGCGCTATGTGGCGGGCATCAATCTGGGCGGTTTCTCCTATGCACAGGCAGTGCGGCAGCACGGCACCTGGGCGGTGGGGCTGCAGTATGCGGGGTACGGTTCGATGCCGTTAGCCGACGAGACGGGGGTCATCACCGGTTCGTTCAACGCCAAGGACATCCTCGCCACAGGACTTTATGCCCACGACATCACTTCGTCGTTGCGGGGCGGTATCTCCGCCAAACTGCTCTATTCCTCCTACGAAAGCTATTCGGCGTTGGCCCTCTTCTTCGATTTGGGACTGAACTACTACTGGGCGGAGAAGGATTTTTCGCTCTCGCTGACGCTGAAGAATCTCGGCGGGCAGTTGAAGAAATACGAGTCGCAACGCATTTCCATGCCGTGGGATTTGCAGGTGGGTTTCTCCAAGACGTTGCGGCACGCACCTTTTCGCATCTCCGTCACGGCACAGCATCTCAACAAGGGCCATCTTCCCTTTGAGAAGGTCGACGACGAGGGCAACTTGAAGAAGGTCGACAAGTTCGTTCCCAACTTCTTCCGCCACCTCGTCTTCGGGGTGGACTATATTCCCAACCGGAATTTCTACCTCGCCGTGGGGTATGACTGCAAACGGAAGGGGGATATGGCGACGGCCGGACGGCGTATCTGGTCGGGCTTTACGGCTGGGACGGGCTTTCGGGTGAAAATGTTCGGTATCGGGGTCTCGCTGGCGCAACACCACGCCAACGGCTTCACCTTCATGACCAACCTCACGGCCGACCTTTCTCCGTTCCTCTCCCGATAAGATAACTCTTTGTATAATATAAGGTATAGACCTATGCAACCGCATAAAATCATCATTGCCATCGACGGTTACGCCTCGTGCGGAAAAAGCACCATGGCCAAATCGCTGGCGCAGAAAATCGGTTATCTCTACATCGACAGTGGAGCCATGTACCGAGCCGTTACCCTCTATGCGCTCGAAAAGGGATTTTTCGACGGGGAAAAACTGCAGGCCGAACGGCTGGAGGAGGAGATGGAGTCCATCTCCATAGAGTTTCGTCTCAATGCCGCTACCGGTCTGCCCGAAACGTGGCTCAACGGTCGTCGGGTGGAACAGGAGATTCGCAGTATGGCCGTCTCTCAGCGGGTGAGTCCGGTGGCTGCTCTCGGCTTTGTCCGTCGTCGGCTGGTTGCCTGTCAACAGGCACTCGGAAAGGAGAAGGGCATTGTGATGGACGGAAGGGACATCGGGACGGTGGTCTTTCCCCAGGCGGAGTTGAAGATTTTCCTCACCGCCTCACCGGAGGTGAGGGCCCGACGGCGGGTTGAGGAGTACCGCTCCCAAGGGAAGGCGGTGGTCTATGAGGAGGTGCTGCGGAATGTCAAGGAGCGGGACAGGATAGACGAGACTCGGGCGATTGACCCGCTGCGTCGGGCTGATGATGCCATTCTTCTCGACAACTCCGAACTGACGTTGGAACAACAGGATGCGTGGCTCATGGCACAATACCGCCGAGCCGCCGGACTTGACCCTTCGGACAGCGATGCGGATTGAGATTGACGAGGAATCGGGTTTCTGTTTCGGTGTGGTCAACGCTATCCGCCAGGCCGAGACGGAGTTGGAGCGGCAGGGACATCTCTTCTGCTTGGGGGATATCGTGCACAACAACAACGAGTTGGCCCGTCTGCAGGAGAAGGGGTTGGTCACTATCGATAGGGAACAATTCGCCCGTCTTCACGACGTGAAGGTACTGCTGCGGGCGCACGGCGAACCACCGGAGACCTATCGTATCGCTCGGGAAAACCGTATCGAACTGCTGGACGCTACCTGTCCGGTGGTGCTGCAGCTGCAGCGCAAAATCAAACAGGCGTACGAGGAGGGGGATTTGCAGCGGGACCAGATTGTTATCTACGGAGAACGGGGGCACGCCGAGGTGAACGGACTGGTGGGGCAGACCGACGGGCATGCCGTGGTGATTGAGGGACCGGCCGATTTTGACCGTCTCGACTTCTCCAAACGGATTTGCCTCTATGCCCAGACTACCAAGTCGGTGGAGGGACTGCACGCTCTTGTTGAGGCGTTGACCCGTCGCAACAACGGTTGTCCCCCCGAATACCACGATACCATCTGCCGGCAGGTGGCGAACCGTATTCCTCACATCCGCCGCTTCGCTCAGCAGCACGACCTGATTCTCTTCGTCTGCGGGCAGATGTCTTCTAACGGCAAAGTGCTTTTTGAGGAGTGTCGCAAGGTGAATGTCCAAAGCTATCGGGTGAGTGACCTCGCTGAAATTGATTCTGCTTGGTTGCAGGGACGCCAGAGTATCGGTATCTGCGGTGCCACTTCTACTCCGAAATGGCTGATGGAGGAGGTGGCTCGACATGTTTCCACCCTGTTGGAGGCAGGGGCTTGCCCCAACGGGGCTGAATCACAATTGTCCGACTAAAACCCTTTTCGATAAAATTTTAAGCTCCACTTCGTGGGAGAGAGGAATTGAAAATAACTTTTAGGGTTGTGGTGAAGGGTT
>JAJQIP010000203.1 GCA_021199145.1 Porphyromonadaceae bacterium
TTTCCAATCCCCCCTTCCGTATGATAGCCCCCAAGGGAGCTCCGATGAAGAAGAAGATAAAGCAGGCGAAGGGCATGGTGAATTTCCTGTACCGTTCGATTTGGTGGCGGCGTATCAATACCTGCTGGTTGTTGGAGGAGACACTTTTGTATTCATAGTCCTGCCGGATACTCTCGGCTCGGCTCAAGGCCCGTCCCAACAGACTTTCCCTCTCCTGCAAAGAGGCGTTGGCATAGATGCTGTCTATATTGATAAGTCCCTTTGCCTCTACAGCAACCTCCTCTTCGTTTCCCCTTTTTGCCTTGGCGGTCGCTTTGCTGGAATTTTGGGTGAAATAACTGTTTTTCAGTCCTCTGGCAATATTGACGTTGACACTGTCAACCCGTCGGGTGAGGGAGTCAATAGAGTGAGAGAGTTGGGCGATATCCTGGCCGATATATTGGTTTTGCATCATGCTTTCGTCCATACGGTTGAAGTTGGCATCAAAGGGGATGAGTATCTCCTTGGCCGAGAAGGTCTCCCGCCGGTAAGGAATGTTGTTGGCATTGGCCCGTTGGTTGCGGAGGTTCTCAAACGATTCTCCGCTATAGAGGTAGAAGAAGAGGAATTGTTTGTCGTCGGTGAAAGTGAGTTTCCCCGAGTCGGCCGTCATCACTTTGGCGTTGTCAAAACCCTCCGAGAAGTCGTAAATCATCAAGTCGTAAAGCATTCCTGTCTCTCGGTTCTTCTTTTTTACCAACAAGTTGTATCCGCTTATCTGGTCGTAGAAGGCCCCTTCGGGAATATCAAGTTCCGGAGACTTTTGGCGGACCGAGAAGAGGAGGGAGTACATTTTGACTTGGGCTTTGGGAAGTACGTTGTTTTGGAAAAAGAAGGCGGCGATGGCGATACAACCCGCCGTAATGATGAGGGGGGTCATCGTTTTCCACAAAGAGATGCCGGCGGCCTTGATGGCAATCAGTTCCAGCCGTTCCCCCAGATTCCCAAAAGTCATGAGCGACGCCAGCAGCATCGATAGCGGGAGGGCCATGGGGATGATGGTGAGGGCGGCGTAGAAGAAGAGTTCGCACACGACACTTATGTCAATGCCTTTTCCCACCAGTTCGTCCACATATTTCCAAAGAAATTGCATCAGCAGTACAAAGATACTGATGAAGAGGGTCATCAGAAACAGGGGAAGAAACGTATTCAGGATGAAAAGATGTAGCTTCTTGACGAGCGGCATGAGTGTCTTTCCTTTACGTACAAAAGTAGTGAAAAAAAAAGGAATTGCCGATTTCGCATCGGGGAAAAGCCGTAAGAGGGGGCGGAGGATTAGGATCCGAGTTTGCGGCGCAGGGTCAAAACCTGTTCGTTCCACAGGTCGATACATTCCTCTTTCTCTTCCTCTGTGGTGAAGTCGGTAATCTCCAATGTTACATTGCCTGTCAGTTCATCGACGTTGATGCGAAATTCGAAATAGGCTTTCGGATCGTCATCGTCCAGCCATTTAAAGCGGGTAAAGACTCCGTTGAGAAATCCCGTCTGCCGTGCCGACTGCTCCGAGGTCAACCAGTGGAAGGTGTACAGTCTTCCGTCGCAATCCACTTTGTCGGCGAACCAATCGGCCAGGCCGTTGGATGAGCCGATATAGCTCCATACCGAATTGGGGGAGACGTTTTTCAGGTCGTATTCGATGGTAATTTTGTTTTTATTCATGGATTACGTTATATGTGCGGCGAAAGTAAACATAAATTCTCAACTGCACACATATCTTCCTTTTTTTTTACGTTTCTCGTCCATTTTCTCTCTTTTTGGGGAGGAAAAGACAAAAAAGAAAAGGTTGTCTCACGACAACCTCTCTCTTTTGTAAACCTTAAATTTAATACTATGAAAAAACATGGTACAAATATAGGCGGCAGAGTATCTTTCTCCAAATATTTATGTGAAAATCTTTCTTGATTTAACAATATTTGAGTGAAAAATAAGTTTGCTGTTAACAAAATTAGTCACTTGGAAAGAAATCAAAAATTTCTTGTAAGGGTGTTCTTGGTAATCTTTGTTGGAGTTCGGTAGATTTTGCGGAGATGGGTCTGTATATCCGGTCGTTTTCTTATCTTTACCGACAGAAAATTTCCGCTATGCCTAACAAGAAAGATTTTGCTTTTCGCATCGAGAGGTGGTTTGAGGAGAACCGACGGCCGTTGCCATGGCGGGAGACGGCCGACCCCTATCGGATTTGGGTATCGGAAATCATCCTGCAGCAGACCCGTGTGGCTCAGGGATTGGAGTATTACTACCGTTTTATCGACCGTTTCCCTACCGTGCGTTCTTTGGCCGAGGCTGACGAAGATGAGGTGTTGAAATATTGGGAAGGGTTGGGCTATTACAGCCGTGCCCGAAATCTGCATGCCGCTGCCCGACAGGTTATGGGGCAGTTCGGCGGGGAGATTCCCGACAGCTACGAGGGAATCCGCTCCTTGAAGGGGGTCGGTGACTATACAGCGGCCGCTATCGCCTCTTTCGCCTACGGTCTGCCTTGTGCCGTTGTCGACGGGAATGTCTATCGGGTACTCTCCCGTTTTTTTGCTGTGGATACACCGATTGACACGACCGAAGGGCATAAGCTTTTTGCGGCCTTGGCCGATGAGATGCTCGACCGTCAAGCCCCGGCCCTGTACAATCAGGCCATTATGGAATTGGGTGCTTTGCAGTGTCTGCCTCGTTCCCCTCAGTGTGTCGCATGTCCCCTTTTTCTCTTGTGTGAGGCAGCCGCCGCCGGAAAGGCGGAATCTTTCCCTGTGAAGGCGGGGAAAACGGTTGTGCGACCCCGCTATTTCAACTATTTAGTCCTTCATTGCGGGGAGGATGTTTTCCTCTCCCGTCGGAGTGAAAAGGATATTTGGCGGAATCTCTATGAATTTGTGCTGATTGAGAGCAATCGGGCGTTGACTTTTGAGGCCTTGCAGCAGACCGAAGCCTACCGCTCTCTGTTGGGGGAGGCCGGCCGTGTGCAGGTGGTGCGTCCCCCCTTTTCGCATCGTCACCTTCTGTCGCATCGTGTCATCCATGCCACTTTCCATACTTTGGAAATCGAGAAGGTGCCGGAGTCGTTGTCTCCCTATATCCGTCTGAAGCAAGGAGAACTGGGCCGTTATGCCTTTGCCCGTCTTACGGGGTTGTATTTCGATTGGCTAGCCTCCTCCGCCTCTTCCTTTCCCCGACTGTTCGAATGATTTTTAGGGTCGGGCGGTGAAAAACGAGAAGTGGATGCGCCCATAGATACGCTGTTGCTCAAAAGCAGGCAGGGCGGAAAAATCATATTTTTCAGGGTGTTCGAGTACAAAAATTCCCTTCGGATTCAATAGGTCGTTCTCTAAGATGAGGGGGACAATTTGGGGCAATTGAGGCAAATCGAAGTGAGGATCAGCGAAGATGAAGTCGAATTTTTCCCGACAGGAGGGTACGAAGCGGAAGACATCCCCTTTGATGGGGAGAATCTCCGTGGCTTGGAGCAAGCCGGCCACTTTGCGGATGAACCGATATTGGACGGGGTAGTTTTCCACCGCTACAACCCGACTGCATCCCCGTGAAGCCAGTTCAAAACTGATGGCCCCTGTACCGGCAAAGAGATCCAGGGCTTTTGCCCCTTCCAAATCTATTCGGTCTTGGAGTACGTTGAAGAGGTTTTCTCGGGCAAAGTCGGTGGTCGGTCTCGCCTTTATGTTGGGGGGAACCTCAAATCTCCTCCGGCCGTATTTCCCGCTTATAATCCGCATAAAGGCAGGACAATCAATTCAAAGGGGGCTGTCATCGTCTCCCTGCCCAGGCGGAGTATCTGTGGAATGTAGGGGAGGGGAAGTACGCTCCTGATGTAGGGGTGCAGCTTTTCCCTTATTGCTGCGTTTTTCCCTATTTCTCCTACAAGGTAGAGCAGGTCCTCCTGTCGGTCCAGACCCGCCTGTTTTCCTACCGATAGGGCGTAGTCACTTATCTCTTCGGGGGTCGTGGCATCGAAGGAGTTGCCGAAGAGGAGACGGCCCTGCTTGAAGAGGAGGATGTCTATTCTCTTTTCCCGTAGGTTCAGATAGGCTTTCGCCTCCTCCCTGTCGAGACTGTGGGTATAGAGAAATTCTGCCAGTGTGGAGAGGGGGTGCAGGAGGGTGGCTCCCGGAAAGGTACGGCCTAAGAAGGCGTGGAGATTCGGGTCGAGACCGAAGAGCAGGTAGATATGGTTGCGGGGTAGCCGGTTTTCAACAACGACATCGTGGTGCCCGGGGAAGCAGAAGTCGTAATAGGGTCGCCGGTTTTTCTCCTCTTTTTCCAATTCTTCGGGGACAAAGGTGAAGTTGGGGGTGTCTACGACAATGTAGGTGCGGTCGTACTCCTGTAGGAGTTCTGGGTTGTTGTGGACGCACTTCTTTACCGCCTCTTCAAGGGGTTTCCCCTGATCGGAGAATGGGAGCCGGTGACCTTGGAGGGTATTTTCTTCCAACGGGTTGATTGTGGCGTAATAGAGACTGTCGCTGTCGATTTTTACCCACAGTTGGAGGTTTTGTCGGGATGGTGTTTCCGATTTGTTGTTTTTCATGGTTTCTTCCTCTTTGTCACAAATATAGTGAAAATATCTTTCGGTTTTACTTCTGTTTTGAAGAGAAGGATATTTTCGGAGAAAATATCCCTCAATACATTCTTTTATTAACTACGCAAATAGTTTATGATTATCACCTACGCCGACATTGTTCGATTAAGGAAAAGCCCCTGCCGGAGGCAGGGAGAGAGGTTTGCAATTAATTTATTTAGGTTTGTGATGCTAGGCGTAGCCTAGCATCACAAACCTTTCTGGATGATTCGATAAACAACGACGCAAACAGATTTCAATTAACCACTTTTGCTTACATTTTCTAATCAACAACGATACAAACAGGGACTGATTGCCACTTTCGGTAAACATTATTCGATTATAATTTTCGCAAACGCTTTTCGATTAAAGGAAAAGCCCCTGCCGAAGGCAGGGAGAGCGGTATAAGATATTTTTATTTAGGGCAGTATTGATAGCGGATAAACCGCCATCAATACTGCCCTTTACGGTAAGATGCGATAACCATTTTCGCTCACATTATTCGATTAACACGATACAAACAGGGGCCGATTGCCACTTTCGGTAAACATTATTCGATTATAATCTTCACTAACATTATTCGATTAAAAGAACCCTTGCCGAACGGCAAGGAGAAAGGTATATTTTTTGGAGAAAATATACCTCAATACATTGTCTATCTGGGAGAGGATGGCCCTCCCCAGACCCCTGCCGGAGGCAGGGAGAGAGGTATTGGATAATTTTTTAGAGAAGCGATTGCTGCCATCCCTTACATTATTCGGCTAATAACGCCATTCACAGATTTCGATAATCACTTTCGGTGACATTATTCGATAGATTTTTTGTTTTTTTCGGAGAAAGGGGTGCATTCC
>JAJQIP010000158.1 GCA_021199145.1 Porphyromonadaceae bacterium
ACCATTAACAAAGTTGTTAACCGAACCCTGTTTGCGTCGCTGTTTATCGAATCATCCAGAAAGGATTACAAGGCGGGCTACAGCCCGCCTTGTAATCCTAAAAATTAATCGAAACCCGTTTGCAAAGGTGGTGGCCGAAATCTGTTATAACGTAGGAGTCAATCGTATCTCACCAAAGGACAATATAAAAAAGATTTTTCTCCCTTTTCCCGATGAAAACCCCGAATTTTTACTATCTTTGTAACAAACACATAAAACCACAAAAGTATGAAAGGTACATCGCTATTAGCAGGATTCCTTGCAGGAGCGGCCGTCGGTGCGCTCTTGGGAATACTTTTCGCCCCGGAAAAAGGGGAGGAAACCCGTCAGAAAATCTGTGAGACACTCCGTGAGAACGGTATTAAGCTGAGCCGCGAAGACATGGAACATCTGGTCAATAAAATCACGGCCAAACTCAAACACGAAAAAGTCGCTGAAAAGAAAGAGGCTTGATTTTCCCCGAAATCAGAATCCCGACGGCCTGCTATAGGCCGACGGGATTCTTTGTGCCATTTTTTGAACAGGATTCCCTATGAATACTTCGACAACCCCCTCCCTGCAACACACCATAACCGAAATAAAACGGTACCTGCTGTTGCATTACAAATGGATAAAGCTCGACGGCATCGAGAAGCTGACCCGCATCACCTCGGCGATTGTGCTCATTTTCGTCTCGATTATCTTCGTCTCCATCATCCTCCTCTACCTCTCTCTCTCGGCAGTACACGCCATGGAACCCCGCATAGGAGTTGTAGCGGCCTATGCCATCATGGCCGGAATCTTCCTGGTGTTGTTCCTCCTGGTTTGGATTCTGCGCCGTCTCTGCGTGGTGAACCCTATCCTTCGTTTTCTCTATCGAATCTTCTCTGCCAAAGAGGGGAAAAATGAACTTTTCCCTGACCAAAACGACGAGCTATGAACACGACAAAAATTACCATGAGTGCGTTGGTCCGGCAAAAAGCGGAAATCCGGGCTAAAATCTTACGGAAAAACGATGAATTCTCCCGTATCTATTGGGATACGCTCGCCCCGTTCTACCGCTTGGGCAACTCCCCCCTCTCACTGCTGAAACATCTCTCGGTGGGATTTGCCTTTTTCAATGGCATCCTCACCAGCGTACGACTGGTCCGAAGGGTAAAGAGTTGGTTTCGTAGATAACTCTACCTCCCTATAAACCAACATTTTTAAAAAATCTTCAAAATCGTGTAACAACTTAAAAAAAAGTTGTACTTTTGCAGCCGAAAAAGTAACCACTAAAAAAAGGATTATGAAGAAAAATTTGCTTTATCTGTTGATGTTACTGGCAATGCCATTGACTTTTGCAGCTTGTAGCGATGATGATGACGACGACGTTATTATTGTAGACCCGACCTTTACACTCGATGCATCGGGCGATTACACAGGAACCATTTCCGTTCCGATGACTTCGAATACACTGGAGCTTCCTATCACCTTTACAGTTGAACAAGGAGAAGATTCTACCACGCTTTCCATAAACGGCTCGGCGATAACCGTTCCCAGCACAGCTACGGAAACTTCCGTTGAATTGAATGGGGAAGAGATAGACGCGACGCTGACTATCAGCTTCATTAGCTTGACTGTCACCTCCCTCACGGGTACGTTGAACAACGAAGGCGTAGCTTCCATTACGATTGAAGCAACCCTCTACAACCAGGCGGTAACTGTTGAAATTACGGCCCAAAAAGATGGAACCGATGATGACAATTCTGACGAAGATTCCAGTTCCGAAGCAACGCTGGTCGATGTGTCGGGAGAATACGAAGGGACGATTGATATATCTCTCTTCGGGCAAACTCTTGCATCTGACGCTATCACCTTCTCGGTAGCTCAAGGTGAGAATTCCACAGTTCTCTCTATCGATGACTATCTGGAGTCTCTCGAAAGTACCATTACCCTCGAGGTCGAAATTCCCAGCACCGCCGGTGAGACCACCTTGGAACTGAACGGAGATGAATTAGACCTAGAGTCGAACATTATCGGAATAGATATCGTCATCAACTCGATTACTGGGACCTTTACCGCTGAGGGAGAAGGCAGCTTTACGATTGAGGCTGAAGCTCCTGCCCTCTATCAGGTAGTGACAATCACCGTCGAAGCCCAAAAGAAATAATAGACCATCCGTTAAAAAAAACGCGGCTTGGAAAAGCCGCGTTTTTTTATGCCCGTCAGGTGAACGGCCCCGCTTCCTCGATTCCCTCAAAAAGTGTATCTTTGCTGCCGAATTTCAATACCGAACAAAATGTCCCGAAATAAGAAAAGTGCTCCCCATACCCCCGATAAGATTCAACGGTTTATAGTGCGGGAAGAGGCCCTGTTGCTCGACTTTTTACGAAAGAGCTTCCCCGACCGGAGCCGGACCACTGTCAAGTCATTCCTCTCCAACCGCCAGGTGGCGGTCAACGATGCCGCTACGACCAAATTCGACTTTCCACTCCATACCGGTGACGAAGTCTCGGTGAACTTCACCAAGGGCTACAAGGAGTTCCGTCACCCCCGACTGCAAATCGTCTACGAAGACAAATACCTGATTGTCATCGACAAGGGATATGGTCTGCTCTCCATGTCGACCGACCGAGTCAAGACCAATACGGCCTACCACATTCTCAACGAACATGTGCGGGAGGAGAACCCGGGCAGCCACATCTATATTTTGCACCGGCTCGACCGAGATACTTCGGGCCTGATGATGTTCGCCAAGAGCAAGAGCGTACAAGAGCAGATGCAACAGGCCTGGAACGAAATGGTGCTCGACCGCCGCTATGTCGCTGTGGTCGAGGGCGAACCTACACCGCCGAAAGGCGAAATCTCCTCCTACCTGAAAGAGAATGCCGCCTTCCATGTCTATTCGACCGACGACAAGGAAGATGGCCAGTATGCGCAGACCCGCTACGAAGTGCTCGCCTCCAACGGACAATACTCCCTGGTTGAACTGCAACTGGCCACCGGCCGCAAAAACCAGATACGGGTGCACCTCCACGATATCGGCCACAGCATTGCCGGTGACCGCAAATATGGGGCGACGACCAATCCGCTCCATCGCTTGTCCCTGCATGCCAGCCGTTTGCGCTTTGTCCATCCCGTCACTCGGCGGGATATGTTGTTCGAATCTCCCCTCCCGGCAGGCTTCAGGCGGGTGGTCGGCCAAGGAGAGAAGAAAAGTAAGACGAACGACACACCCAAAGACAAATAATCTTATCTTTGTGTGGCCGAAAAGGGGGAGCTTCTTGGGAATAAGCTTTCAAGGCCGTCGGTAACGACGGAGCGGCACCGCTTTTCGGGCGACACGACACAACGGAAATAAATCATTCGCTATGAATATCTCCTACAATTGGTTGAAAGAGTACCTCGATTTCACCTTGACCCCCGATGAAACGGCGGCAGCACTCACCTCCATCGGACTGGAGACGGGAAGCGTGGAAGAGGTGCAAGCCATCAAAGGCGGCCTCGAAGGGGTGGTGATTGGCAAAGTGCTCACCTGTGAGGCGCACCCGAACTCCGACCACCTCCATATCACCACGGTCGATTTGGGCGACGGCACACCGGTACAGATTGTCTGCGGAGCCCCCAATGTCGCTGCCGGCCAACATGTGGTGGTAGCCACCATAGGGACTGTCCTCTATGCGGGAGAGGAACATTTCACCATCAAGAAATCCAAAATACGGGGAGCCGAGAGCAACGGCATGATTTGCGCCGAAGACGAAATCGGAGTCGGCACGTCACACGACGGCATTATTGTTCTGCCCGAAGATACCCTGCCCGGCACACCGGCCAAAGAGTATTACCACCTGGAGAGTGACTATATCTTCGAAGTGGATATCACCCCCAATCGAGTAGATGCCACTTCACACTACGGTGTGGCCCGTGATTTGGCGGCCTGGCTCAAACAGAACGGCTACCCCT
This sequence comes from Porphyromonadaceae bacterium, assembly GCA_021199145.1. GTDB lineage: Bacteria > Bacteroidota > Bacteroidia > Bacteroidales > UBA11471 > Caccoplasma. Next base: position 3,961 of record JAJQIP010000158.1, read on the forward strand.
ATACCCTGAAACGCCCCTCTGTCGAGGCCTTCAAAATCGACAATCCGACGGGAAAGGCGGTCACGGTCGAAGTGGAGAATGCGGAGGCCTGTCCCCGCTATAGCGGCCTCACCATCCGCCACGTGAAGGTGGCGGAGAGTCCGGAGTGGCTGCGCCGGAGGTTGTCGGCCATTGGATTGCGTCCCATCAACAACATTGTCGATATCACCAACTTTCTGCTGCACGAAATGGGGCAACCCATGCACTGCTTCGATGTGGCCCACATAGCCGGGGAGAAAATCCGGGTGAAGACCCTGCCCGACAAGACCCCCTTCACCACCCTCGACGGGGAGGAACACACCCTCACCGACCAAGACCTCATGATTTGCGACGAGCGGGAGGGACTCTGCATTGCGGGGGTATTCGGCGGCCTACAGTCGGGAGTGACTCTACAGACGACCGATGTCTTTCTCGAATCGGCCTACTTCAACCCCATGTGGGTCCGCAAGACGGCCCGCCGGCAGGGGTTGAGCACCGACTCCTCTTTCCGCTTCGAACGGGGCACCGACCCTAACAATACCCTCTACGTTCTCAAACGGGCGGCTCTGCTGGTCAAGGAGTTGGCCGGCGGCGAAATTGTCGGCGACATCGTCGACCTCTACCCCACCCCCATCGACAACTATCCCGTAACGCTTCGGTACGACCATATCGCTGCACTGGTGGGGAAAGTGATTCCCGAAGAGACGGTGAAGAGCATCCTGCAATCACTCGAAGTGGAGATTGTCGGGGAGAAAGAGGACACCCTCTCCCTAAAGGTGCCCACCTATCGGGTCGATGTGCGTCGCCCCTGCGATGTCATTGAGGACATTCTCCGCATCTATGGCTACAACAACGTGGAGTTTACCGACAACGTACACTCCAACCTCTCCTATAAGACGGTGACGGACAACAGTTTCCGGCTCCAGAATCTGATTGCGGAACAGTTGGTGGGTTGCGGCTTCAACGAAATTATGAACAACTCGCTCACCAAGCTCTCCTACTACACCGATTCGGAAGTCTACCCCGAAAGTCGGGGCGTGAAGCTGCTCAATCCGCTGAGCGGTGACCTTGGGGTGTTGCGCCAGACCCTCCTCTTCGGGGGCATCGAAAGCATCGCCCACAACATCAACCGTCGCCGTCCCGACCTGCGTCTCTTCGAGTTCGGCAACTGCTACGCCTTCGACCCGACGGCCGACGGCTCGCAAGATTCCTTGAAGCCCTACAGCGAATCACTCCATCTCGGCCTGTGGCTCACAGGCAACCGAGTGTCGGGCAATTGGGCGCATCCCGACGAGAAAAGTTCCGTCTACGAACTGAAGGCCTATGTCGAAAATATTCTCGCCCGCCTCGGTGTGGAGCGGGATAC
>JAJQIP010000175.1 GCA_021199145.1 Porphyromonadaceae bacterium
GTCCTGAAAAGAGTCGGAGAGAGCGGACTGTTCGTCCCCGATAGCTCCGGGAATCAGCCGTACAATGGCATCACACATGATGGCCGCCGGTAATTCTCCACCTGTCAGCACATAATTGCCGATGGAAATTTCCCGTGTGACGAGATGCTCCCGTATGCGGTAGTCAATCCCTTTGTAGTGGCCGCATAAGATGAGGAGATTTTCTTTCATGGACAAGGCGTTGGCCATCGGTTGATCGAAAAGTTCCCCGTCAGGGGAGGTATAAATCACTTCATCGTATGTCCGTTCGTTTTTCAGTTGGGTAATGGCACGGTCTATCGGTTCGATTTGCATTACCATACCCGCTGTCCCGCCAAAAGGATAGTCATCGACACGCCGGTGCTTGTCGGTTGAAAAGTCACGTAGATTGTGGACCATGATTTCAACCAGACCCTTGTCTTGGGCCCGTTTCAGAATGGAGTGATTCAACGGACCGTCTAACAGTTCAGGGAGGACGGTAAGTATGTCGATGCGCATCGATTCGCCTTTTTGTTTCCTTTTTGCAAAAATAGAAAAAAAAGCCAATTTTTTCGAATAATCGGCAGAATATTTGCACGCTGTCGTGGGGAATGTGAAAATTCTTGCCGGAGGCTCTCGAGAGTCGTTATTTTTATGTAGATTTGCAAGGGAAAAGAGCGATTATGGATGAGATAGAGGCCCGTATCGGACAACTGCGGAAAGAGTTGGAAGAGCACAATTATAACTATTATGTGCTCAATGCACCGACCATCAGTGACAGGGAGTTTGACCGCCTGATGGAAGAGTTGCAGCATCTGGAAGAGCAGCACCCGGAATATGCCGACCCCCATTCGCCTACGTGTCGGGTGGGAGATGACCATAACCGTTCTTTTACGCAGGTGGCCCATCGGTATCCCATGCTTTCGTTGGGAAATACCTATACCCGAGAGGAGGTGGCCGCTTTTTACGAACGGGTGCGTAGTTCGTTGCAAGAGCCGTTTACCATCGTGGGAGAGTTGAAATTTGACGGTACTTCCATATCGCTCACCTATGAGAATGGTCGGCTGGTACAGGCCGTCACCCGTGGCGATGGGGTGAAGGGCGATGATGTGACGGAAAATGTGAAGACAATCCGTTCCATTCCCCTTGTCCTGCGGGGAGACGATTATCCCCGGCAGTTTGAAATCCGGGGAGAAATCCTCATGCCTTGGGTGGTCTTTGAGCAGCTCAATGCGTAGCGGGAGCGGGAAGAAGAGCCGCTCTTTGCCAATCCCCGCAATGCCGCTTCGGGAACGCTGAAGTTGCAGAATTCGGCCCTTGTAGCTACCCGTCGGTTGGATGCGTACCTCTATTATCTTCTCGGAGAGGAGATTCCCACGGATGACCATCTGGACAATCTGCTTACGGCCCGGAAATGGGGATTTAAGATATCCGACGCCATGACCCGTTGCCGTTCGCTCGATGATATGTTCGCCTTCATTGACTATTGGGATGTGAACCGGAAAAATCTGCCTGTGGCGACCGATGGAATCGTATTCAAGGTCGCCTCGTTGCGCCAGCAGAAATTCCTCGGTTATACCGCCAAATCGCCACGATGGGCAATTGCCTACAAATTCCAGGCAGAACGGGCGACCACCCGCCTTCGTTCGGTCTCTTACCAAGTGGGACGTACCGGGACGGTGACTCCGGTAGCCAACCTTGACCCTGTGCAGCTGTCGGGTACGATTGTGAAACGGGCTTCGCTGCATAACGATGATATTATCCAGTCGCTTGACCTGCATATCGGAGACCAGGTCTATGTGGAGAAGGGAGGAGAGATTATTCCCAAAATAACCGGAGTGGATGTCGATAACCGCCTGTTGGTCGGGGAGAAGGTTCACTTTATAAAGAACTGTCCCGAATGCGGCACCCCCCTTGTCCGTTATGAGGGAGAAGCGGCGTGGTACTGCCCCAATGACGAGTCGTGTCCCCCGCAAATCAAGGGGCGTATCGAGCACTTTATCAGTCGTCGGGCCATGAACATTGACGGTTTGGGTCCCGAGACGGTTGACCTTTTTTACCGGTTGGGAATGGTGCGTGACGTGGCCGATCTTTATGCCTTGAAAGAGGAGGATATCGCCCCGTTGGAACGTCTGGGCGACAAGTCGGCCCGGAATATCGTCGAGGCGGTGGCTGCATCGACCCGTGTCCCATTTGAACGGGTATTGTTTGCCCTTGGAATCCGTTTTGTAGGAGAGACCGTCGCCAAGAAGTTGGCCTATGCGTTCGGCAGTATCGACAAATTGGCCGCCGCTACAGAAGAGGAGTTGATGCAAGTCGATGAAATAGGCGCACGTATTGCCGGCAGTGTGCAAGCCTATTTTGCCCATCCCTCCACGGGTCAGCTGATTGCCCGCTTACGGGAAGCCGGTCTCCAGATGGCTTTGTCGGCTGACCGTTTACTTTCCCGTACCGATCGTCTGCAAGGCGCTACGATTGTTATCAGCGGCACCTTCGCGCACCATTCGCGCGATGAATACAAGTCACTCATCGAGCAGCACGGCGGGAAAAACACCACTTCGGTTTCGGCCAAGACAACCTATCTGTTGGCGGGAGAGAATATGGGTCCGGCCAAATTGGAGAAGGCGACAAAGTTAGGCCTGAAAATAATTTCCGAAGAGGAGTTCCTGCAACTTATCGGGGAGTAGAAAAGAGAGAAGTCATGTGGAAATATTTTGCGGTAAAATCGATAAAAAGACAGTTCGCCAAGAGTCGTAAGAAGCGGGCGAAGCATTTCGTCAACTATGCCGATGCCTCCACCATCGTCGTGTTGGCCGACCCTCTGGGGGCGCAAGAGTCTGTATCGTTACTGCGCTCCCTTCAGGCAGACGGCAAAAAGGTGGTTCTGTATCATTTTACCATGGCTTTGCAGAAGACGAAAATCCGTTACCCCAATATTGAAACGGTGGAGATATCCCTTGAAGATCTCTGTTGGGGAAACAACCGGCCCCGGAAAGAGATTTGTCAACAATTCAAAGCCCTTTCACCCGATGTATTGATAGACTTGACGACCGTTGAGATTCTGCCCATTGCCTATCTCGTCGCCATCTGTTACGCACCGATGCGTCTGGGTTTCCAAAAGGAATCATTGGTCTCTGCCGACATGATGATGCAAGATGAGACTAAGGAGATGCCTATTGACGGATTATTGCGGAATTTGCTGTTTTATTGGAAGAATATAACGGCAAAAGAAGAATAATTTGTAATTTCGCATTCAAATCCGCTTATTCTATGGCACAAATCAATTTAAGAGGTATGGGCATCGCCCTCATCACCCCATTTAACGAAGACGGGAGCGTTGATTTTCCCGCTTTGGCGCGACTTGTTGACTATCAGTTGCGAAATGGAATTGATTATTTGGTCGTATTGGGTACTACGGCCGAAACGCCAACCCTTACGGAGGAAGAGAAGGCGCAGATACGTGCCTTTGTCATTGAAAAGGTCGGCGGGCGTGTCCCCATTGTCCTGGGCTTGGGCGGAAATAATACCCGTGTCATTGTCGATACCCTCAAAACACAGGATTTCAGAGGTGTAGATGCGATACTTTCGGTTGTCCCTTATTATAACAAACCCTCCCAAGAGGGAATCTATCAACATTACCGAGCCATTGCCTCGGCCACAAAACTGCCCGTAATCCTCTATAATGTACCCGGGCGTACCGGGGTGAACATGATGGCGGAGACAACATTGCGTCTGGCCCGCGATTTTGACAATATCGTGGCTATCAAGGAGGCCTCCGGGAATATTACCCAAATGGATGATATTATCAAGAACAAGCCGGCTGACTTTATGGTCATATCGGGAGACGACGGTATTGCCTTCCCCCTTATCACCCTTGGTGCGGTAGGGGTCATTTCGGTCATCGGGAATGCCTTTCCCCGGGAATTCAGTCGTATGGTGCGGCTTGCCCTCAATGGAGACTATGCTTCGGCGTTGACGATACACCACCGCTTTACCGAACTCTTTAAACTGCTATTTGTCGACGGCAATCCCGCCGGTGTGAAATGTCTGCTCCATGCTATGGGCTATATCCACAACCAGTTGCGTCTGCCGTTGGTACCCACACGGATTACCACGTATGAAAAAATACGGGAGGTCCTTCAGCAACTCAATATCGCCTATTGAGACGACATCGAGCCGTTCGATTCCCATTTAAATTCCTTGTTATGATACAACGTCTACAAACCCTATATCTGTTTTTGGCAGCTCTGTTAGTCGCCCTACTCTTTATCCAGCCGTGGGCTATAGTGACGACTTCCGAAAATACGGTGAGGTTTTCCGTTTTTGGAGCCTGCTTGTCGGGTGACAATCCTGTCTGCCTTTTCCCATTATGGCCTTTGGCCGTCGTTACGGGATTGGCTGCGTTGTTGCCGTTTGTAAATATTTTCCTTTTCCGGAACAGGCCCTTGCAGATGCGTGTATGCCGTTGTACAACCGTATTGATTGTGGCCCTTTATCTTATCGGGGCGATTTTCTTATATACCGTTTGTCCTCGTCTGGAAGGGGGAACGCTGAGGCTGCAATCCTCCCTTTTAGAACCCGTTGTTGCCCTGGTGTTCAATATTATGGCCTTTCGTCGCATTCGGGCAGACGAACGTCTGGTGCGTTCGGCCGACCGTCTGCGCTAATTTGCGGGTCAGATTCGTGTAGTTTCCTTTCGATGTAGGCCCATATGCCATTCATATCTTCCGGAGAGAACCAGGCAATCGTATTGTCCCGTTTGAACCAGGTCATTTGTTTGCGGGAATAGATGCGTGTGTTGCGCTTTATCTTTTCGATGGCGGTAGGCAGGTCGTATGTACCCTCGAAGTAGGCGAACATCTCTTTGTATCCCAATGTGTTGAGTGAGTTGAGACTCCGAAAGGGATAAAGTCTACGGGCCTCCGCTTCAAGTCCGTTCCGCATCATCTCGTCAACCCTGCCGTTGATGCGGCGATAAAGTTCTTCCCGAGGAAGAGAAAGCCCGATTTTCACCCGTTCAAAAGGACGCTCTTTCCGGCTATGCGTACGCAGGGAAGAGTAAGTACAGCCCGTCATGCGGCATATCTCCAGGGCATGTATCACCCGTTTGGGATTTTTCCTATCCACTTGCTCGTAAAATACCGGGTCACGAAGAGCCAACTCTTTCAACAAAGCCTCTAACCCGAGATGTTTATAGTCGTGAATCGTTTGGTTACGCACTTCGTCGTTGATGGTAGGGATTTCGTCTATGCCGTTGCATACGGCGTCGATATACATCATCGATCCTCCTGTGAGCAGTAGGGTATCGTGCTGGGTGAAAAGTCTGTCCAAGAGAGCGATAGCCTCCTCCTCGTAACGGGCTGCACTGTAATAATCGGTCAAATCCAAAGTCCCGACAAAGTAGTGGCGTACACGGGAGAGTTCTTCAGGGGTCGGTGCGGCCGTCCCGATAGGCATGTCCCGGTAGAGTTGCCGGCTGTCGGCCGACAGGATGGGACATTGCAGCCGTTCAGCCAGTTGCAGACTCAATGCGGTTTTCCCCACTCCGGTAGGACCTAAAAGTACGAGAAGGGTCTTTTTCATGCGGAGTTGCGACGGGATGAACAGAAGGAATTATTTCGTGGCAGCCAAGCGGGCGATTTCCACAATCACGTCACGAGCTTTCACCATCGAAGGGATGGGAACAAATTCATAACGGCCATGGAAGTTGACCCCTCCCGCAAAGATATTGGGGCAGGGCAGACCTTCGAACGAGAGGCGGGCCCCGTCAGTACCTCCACGTACCGGTACGACAACAGGCTTTATCCCCACGTTCTCCATAGCTTCTTCCGCAATGTCGATGATGTGCATCACGGGTTCGATTTTCTCCCGCATGTTGTAGTATTGGTCTTTGACGTTGAGGCTGGCGCACTCCGGGAATTCCTTGTTGATTTTACGGACAAGATGTTCGAACTCTTTCTTGCGCCGTTCGAAGCGGTCATGGTCATGATCACGAATCAAATAGACCAGGTTTGTCTCTTCCACACTTCCTTCGCAGGAGACCAGATGGTAAAAACCTTCATACCCTTCCGTATGTTCCGGTGTTTCCCAACGGGGTAGCATGATGGCGTATTGGGTAGCCACACGCAGGGAATTTATCATTTTGTGCTTGGCATAGCCCGGGTGGACGTTGCGTCCTTTGAAAGTGATGCGGGCAATGGCAGCGTTGAAATTCTCATATTCGAGTTCGCCTACTTCTCCGCCATCCATCGTGTAGGCCCATTCGGCATTGAAACGTTTTACGTCAAATTTGTCCGCACCCTGGCCAATCTCCTCGTCGGGTGTAAAGGCAATCCGTATCTTTCCGTGCTTTATTTCGGGGTGGGCGATGAGGTACTCCACGGCCGAGACGATTTCGGCCACACCCGCTTTATCGTCCGCTCCCAACAGGGTCTTGCCATCGGTAACAATAAGGTCCTGACCCTTGTAGTGAAGCAGTTCGGGAAACTCTTCCGGACGAAGTACCACGTTATCTTCGGCACAAAGCACAATCTCTTTTCCGTCATACTCCTTGACAATACGAGGAGAGACTTTGTGTCCCGAGCAGTCGGGACTGGTATCGAGATGTGCGATAAACCCTATGGTCGGGACCTCTTGCGGGACGTTGGCCGGAAGAGTCGCCATCAGATAACCGTTTTCATCGAGAGATATTTCAGAAAGACCGATATGTTGCAGTTCCTTCTCCAGTTCTTTGGCAAAACCCATTTGTCCGGGGGTACTGGGAGTCATGTGGGTCAGTTCGTCTGATTGGGTATCGAAACTGACATAGTGGAGGAAGCGATTGACAAGATTTTCCATGAGATATGGTTTTAGGAGTAAATAGTGTTTGACCGGAGAAGTCCCTTGTCACGGGAGTTTGCCCTTTCTTCCGGACTCACAACAAAGATAGGGAAAAATGCGTATATTTGTATGCTTATACGGTTAAAAGATATGTCAAAAAAACGTAGGAATCGTAAACCGTCGGTTTTCGAAACCCTTTTTTGGGGAGCGATTTTTTTGGTCTTTATCTTATGGTTTGCCTATAACCGAACCACTCAAATCGATAAGTACCTTACTTCCTCTTCTTGGCCGGAAAGAAGGAGTGAAACGATTAAGGTCGAGCACTGTTATGTACCCCATTATCCCGATTTGGAGATACCGGCCAGATTCACCGATGGGAGAGACAGCCGGATATGTCGTTACACCGGTCATACGCTTTCGTACAATCGTCGTTGGAGGTTGCCCAATTGGGTCGCTTACGAATTGTTGGAGAGTGAGTTGAAATCTGTTGTCGACCGGAAGGACAATTTCCGACCCGACAAGAGTCCCGACCTGCAGCCGCAAGCAGGCGTGGCCGATTACCGGCACAGCGGATATGATCGGGGACATATGGCTCCGGCCGGGGATATGTTGTGGAATGCCGATGCCATGTCGGAGACCTTTTACTTCACCAATATATGTCCGCAGACTCCGGCCCTGAACCGAGGAGACTGGATGCAGTTGGAGAATCGGGTGCGTGACTGGGCCTATCGTGACAGTGCCATTCTCATTGTTTGCGGTCCGTTGGTCTCTCCTCGAGACGGTACCATAGGCCCTGATAGGGTGGTAGTGCCTTCGGCCTTCTATAAGGTGGTGTTATCACCCTACCAATGTGATCCGCAGGGGATTGGGTTTATTTTTGAGAACGATACGAGAGAGTGGCACCGACCCCTCACGAAATATGCCGTTACCATCGATAGTGTAGAAGCCTTGACAGGAATAGATTTCTTCCCGGGTCTTCCGGATGAGATAGAAAATCTTGTAGAATCACGATATGATGCCGAATACTGGGATATTTGAATCTGCGGCCTTGTTGTCTGACGACACCATCTGTGCTCTTTCCACGCCACCTGGAGTAGGGGGAATAGCGGTTATCCGCATCAGCGGAAAAGAGGCCTTTACCGCCACCGAAACAATTTTCAAACCGTTGGGAAATTCGTTGCCCTTGTCCCGACGGCCATCGCATACCCTTGCCTACGGTGAGATTTACGGACAGGACGGAGCAGTACTTGACCAGGTTGTCGTCTCGATTTTCAAGGCACCCCATTCCTATACCGGTGAAGATACAGTTGAAATCTCCTGCCATGGATCTCCTTATATTGTCCGGAAAATCATTGAACGGCTCATCGAGAGCGGTTGTCGGGTAGCCGCACCGGGGGAATTCACGCGGCGGGCTTTCGCTCATGGGCGTATGGACCTTTCGCAAGCCGAGGCGGTAGCCGACCTTATCGCCTCGAATTCGGCCGCCGCACACCGGATTGCCATGAACCAGATGCGGGGCGGATTCAGTCGGGAGTTGGCCGATTTGCGGGGACAGCTTTTGAAATTCGTCTCGTTGATTGAGTTGGAACTCGACTTTGGCGAAGAGGATGTCGAGTTTGCCGACCGTAGCCAATTGGTCGCCTTGTCCCATCATATTGAAGAGAAATTGACACGGCTGGCCGATTCGTTCAGTCGGGGAAATGCTATAAAAAACGGTATCCCTACCATTATCATCGGAGAAACCAATGTGGGAAAATCGACACTCCTCAACCGACTCCTGTGCGAAGAGCGGGCTTTGGTCTCGACGATACCTGGTACCACCCGTGATACTATCGAAGAAATTGTCAATCTGCAGGGTGTGGCCTTCCGTTTTATCGACACGGCCGGTATACGTCCGACATCTGATGAAGTGGAGAATATGGGTATAGAACGCACCTTTGCCAAACTGGACCAGGCTGATATCGTGTTGTGGATGATTGACGGCACACAGTCGGAGTCCTCTGTGCGAGAATTGGCTGCCCGTATTGTACCCCGCTGTCAGGAGAAACAGTTGTTCGTCCTTGTCAACAAGTGTGATTTGCTCTCTTCGGAACAGATTTCAGCTATGTGTCGGATGCTTGCTGATATGGCCATTTCATCGGAACATATCCTGCAAATCTCCGCCAAAAACAACGAAAATATTGATAAGTTGGAAGCGGCCTTAGCTGCCCTTGCTTATACTCCGGAGACACAAAACGACACCGTGGTGACCAATGTGCGCCATTACGAAGCCCTTGTACGGGCCAAGGAGTCCATTCATCGTGTCTGCCAAGGTCTTGCCGAGAACTACTCCGGAGACCTTCTTTCGCAAGATATCCGTGAGACCATGCACCATTTGGGTGAAATCACGGGCGAAATCACCACCGACGAGATACTTACCTCCATCTTCCAGAACTTCTGTATAGGGAAGTAAAGGGAAAAAAACCAGTAACAGGTCGGAGAGAGGTTGTAGATTTTCATACATATTATAATATCGTATCGGGATGGAATCGGACAAGAGAGAAACTGAAAATGCGGAGAGGAAGATATCCTCTCAATTCGTTGAAGAGGCCAATGAAGAACGCATGGGGTATAAGATACAGGTCGCCTATGCTGCCGCACGGTTGGCCAAAACCTTGCACAAAGGACAGGTAGATAAAGCCGGCAAAGATTACTTTGAAGGACATTTGTCTACGGTAGGGCACAGCGGTTCTTGCTGGAAAGAGAAGGTTGTCGGCTTTCTGCATGATGCGGCAGAAGATACCTCCCATTCTGTAGAAGAGGTTATCGGTATGCTGAAAAAGATGATGGACGATTGGGAGAAAGAGACGGACGGACACAGGTGGATGCAGGAGTTTGAAACTGCTGTAGGCACATTCCCCAATGAGGTATATCATAAACTGACAGAAGCTGAGTGGGGCGAAATCGAAGAGGCCCTCCATCTGATGAACTTACATACAGCATCCAGTCGGGAAGCCTATATCGAGCGTTTCCGGGGACACAAACTGGCCATTCGAGTCAAACTCAATGACCTGCGTAACAATATGGACCTCTCTCGCATACCCAATCCCGGTAAAAAAGATTTTGAGCGGGTTGAGCGCTACAAGAGGGAGTATGCTATCCTTACTCAGATGCTACAACAGCAAAGTTGCCGTCCCAGTCAAGGCCTCTAAAATGTAATCGACAAATTTTTGGCCCTATACTATCTGTCTGTTAGAAAGAAATCTCTTCAACAAAAAGGTAAGGAAGTATGGATCACCTTTTCAAGAACTGATTTGATATTGTTATAAATGCTTCTAAATCTTTTATATAGATACTACTTTTTCACATAATCCGGCCTAAATAGGCGCTACTTTTTCACATAATCCACACTATATTCTGTATGATTTTTCACATAATCCCCGAATCGGAGGTAATTATATGTCATAACGAACGCTTTTAAAGGTGTCGGTTATTTCCTGACGGCTTTTGCTTTTTCTTCGTTATGTATAACTACTGATAAAAAAAGACTTCGAGTGGGTTGAAGCGATATGAGAAGGCAGACTTTTAGAACGGTTGACATCGTAACCACTCGCCCATAAAACGGTCGTATATGATATATCCCTTGTCAGTCTGATAAACCAATTCGTTGTCAAGCAATTTCTTTAATGAGCTACTTACACTGCTTGCCGCACGAAGTTTGTGACGGCTTATAAAATCTCCAGAGAGAACCTCTTTGACACACCCTTCCCGGGCAATGGCTTTCAACAGGCGGATATTACCAGCCGAATAGGCTTTCAGTAAATCAACATACGAATAACTCTGTTCGGAAATTATCTGTTCGGCAGCGTATGTTACCCATTTCCTGTCCACATCACAATTATAGCTATACAGACGGTTGAGAAGGCATTGCACATACCAAGTATGTCCGCTGTATGTATCATAAACTTCCTCAAAGATTTCCTGCGGAAGCTTTATATTGTTTTGTGTGAAATGATTTATAGCAAAACGTGCATATTCTTTGCGGTCAATCGCATCAAGGGTAAGCAGTTGCGTACTTTGGTAGAAAGGTTTTTTTGACGAGGCAAACATCTCCTGCATCACATGCTGTTTGCTGCCGGCAAAGATAAAGTTAGCATTCTGGCAGAACTGGATATAAGAACGTAACAGAGCCTCAATGCCCTTTTCCGGATATTCGGTAATCTGTTGGAACTCATCGATGGCAATGTAGCATCGCCTCTCCGAGGAACCGATATAGTCGAAAATCTCCTTCAGCGTATTTTTTTCTTCAGCAGGGGTCACGTCAATCGTTACCTTAGGCATACCTGTCAACTCATCCAACGTGAATACAGGACGGCAACTCCGAATGAACCGTCCGATACGGTCCAAAGCCTTCTGCGGTACAGAGTCCAGTTTCCCTAATACGGTATTGGCAAACAGGCGTACAAAATCACCTAACGATTGGGTAGGGTAGATGTCCATATAAAACATGGCAATGTCGCTCTCCTGTTCCTTCAGCCGGTAAAAGATATGGCGAATCAATCCTGTTTTGCCCATACGGCGAGGCGCAATGAGTGTCATGTTACGTCCGTTGTAGAGTGCATCGAGAATGGTTGAGGTTTCCCTTTCACGGTCACAGAAAAACTCAGGACTATGATATCCCGAAATCAAGAAAGGATTGTTCGGTTTCATATTACGATATTTACGTTACGATAATTACGTAACGCAAATATCGTAATATATTTTGTGTCTACCAAAAATCTGTTCGTTAAATTGATGAATGCTTATTTGTATCCAGTGGCTTAATTTTGTCGGGTTATCTATTAATAGTTTGAGTGGATATTTCCATTTTGGAAATATCCACTCAAACTACAAGACCTAAATACTATTTCTTCTGCTTTACTTTTTCTCGCTTTTTCAATGTAACTGTAACGCCAAGACAAATTTTATTCCCGTTTTTTACAGTTTGGGCATCCAGTACTTTTTAGTAGTTGATATGGATACGGTTGCCAAATATATCCACATTTTTCACATTGACATTCAATGCGCTCACTTGATTTTAAAAAAGGCTTCAGAATTTTGATTTGAGGAAATTTAGCGTGTAATTCATCCTCGTAATCCTTTGGATGTTTTTTCCCTCTTCGACTGCAATAAATGCAACCGACACCCCTAGAGCGGACTTCAACTTTTTGTTTATAAGGCGGATGATTGGGATTAGGACATTTCCATAATGCTTCATAATCAGATTTAGGGGTTACTTCAAAAGGGGTTTTATCATTTTCTGCACACCATTCAGCGGCAAGTGCTGGATTTAATTTTGCCAGGCTTGTATCTGGAGAGATTTGCTTGCCGTGACAAATGGAACATCCGGAATTTCTGTTAACACGAAATGCGATTGTGGCCAAATAACTATGATTACAGCCGTTATTACAATGCCAATAGAATTTTTGTTTTGTGTCAATTCCTATATTTTGCGGGGTAAATCCGGTATTTGCATTACGTTCATAATCCCATTGTGCAGCTATTTCAGGAAAACGTACCGCAAGGCTTTCAGTTGGATGAAATTTTTGATGTGCACAATATGGACAACCTTTCCCGGCAATATGTTCGGACGGTATTTGAGTGAATATTCCGTGTACGGGACATCTAATTTCCACTTTAGTATGGGCGTTAACATAGTTGACTAGATTATATTGATATTTCCCATTATGAATTTTGGTCGCAGCCTCAATCCATTCTTTTGTTGTGTATTGGTATCGTTTTGAACATCGTTTACAGCCGTATCCTAATGATACAGATTTTACTGTATTTTTCCATTTATGAGCAGGGTTAACCGGACAAATCCAGCTGACATTTTTTTCAGAGAATGGTTCGACCATTTCAGGAGTTAATGGATCATTCGCTTCATGATCCCAAATGGCTATGGGAGCACGTCCTTCTTTGAGTTTTCGCTCTTCTGAAGCAGCGAAACTTTGTTCATAAGGTATATGATTTAGTGTCGCTATTATATCATTTATTATGTCCCTGAAATGGAAATCTTTTACATTCTCCTTGGAAAATGATGTGATGAGTAACTCTTTGAGTTTTGTCTCTAAATCCTCATAATCAGAAGTATCTTTTACTGAAATAATTTTACAGTTATCCACTTCGAATTTGGGACAGCCGTCTTCTCTAAAACGGTAGAGTTTAATCCCTTTACTTGTCAATCTTTTGGATTTAGCTACATCCTTAGATAATTTGTTGGGATTGTGAAAACGTTGGCCGTCATACTCAAATCCAATAGATTTTGAAGGAACATAAACATCTATTTCATCATTGTCTATGTGGTGGCGGTTGATGGCATCAGGGAATACGTACTGAATAGTTCGGAACATTAGTTGCTCGGGAATGGATGAACTTCTTCCCTTGGCACATTGTGGACAACCTCGTTTCAATGTGTTCCTATTAGAGCATTTTGCTTCCCACTCATGTCCGCAAATAGGGCATAACCACCATATTTTTTTGTTACAGTTAGCAAATACATCAAATGGAGTAAGTTTGCCATTTTTGGTAGGGTGCCATTCTTTAGCCAATTCTGGATTAACAACTCCGAGTGATTTGTCTCTAGTTATTTTTTGCGATGAACAATAGGGGCAATTTCCACCGGTTTTCTGAACTTTATTGCCTGGTAGGGAATCGTAACTATGTCCATTGGGACATTTCCACCAAACTTTTTTCCGATAATGGGGCGGAATCGTGTCTGGGTCCACGGTATTTTTTTCGAAATCCCATTCTTTTTCAATAATTTCTGGGTATCGAGCTTTGAGACTATTATATCCTGGAATAATTATGCGTCCTAAACATATCGGACATTTTGCAGATTCTACTCCTCGTTTAGAAGGAGCCGTCCTATTGGAAATTCTTTTCTGATAGGAATGACCACAAATAGGACACTTCCACCAAACTTTCAGGTGCGAACCATAGGGAACGGAATCAGGTGTAATATTTTTGTTTTTCTCATAATCCCATTGTGATGCGAGATCCGGAAATGCTTCTGATAATGATTTCATTTTTAATGGTTTGATAGTTTATGATTTTCGGAAACAATGAGTTTCCTTATCCCGTTCATCCACACTAATACGTGGGAATCTTTGTCGCCCATTGGCGAAATGGGCCGCTTGTATAGAATTGACACGATAGCCGACTGAGATAATAGCATCCAGGTTATAAAATCAGGTACTGTATATTTTACCATCCTCGGTAGTATGTGCAATATTTGCACATACTGAATCTTGTTGGATTTCAGGTGATTCGGAATGTTTTGCTGTCAATGTAATATTTTGATACAGTCAAGAATCTTTAGGCTAGTGTCTCAATACAGATAAAACCCTTTTAGTCATTATACTTCCTGAAATTTTCTGCTTGTTCAAAGATTTCCTTGAAAACTTCATCATTAGTTACAGGCGGATAACCATGTTTTGCCAAAGTAACTATGAGGTCCATTTTAAGTTCCGCTTTAATATCATCACGTTTTGCCCAATCAGTATATTTGGATTTATCATCGACTATCTTTTTTATCTTTGTAGCAAGAATCTTGAGTTTATCTTCTGGATATTCAAATGTGAATTTTTCGGCAATGCTTTTTAGAATATCGTAAAATGCCTTTTCTTCATAAGAGATACCCATTTCTTTGAATGATTGTTTTTCTTTGTTGATTTCTTTCAAAAGCTCAGCCATTTGGCTCGCAACCTCTGTAAGTATTTCAATTGCATTATCCTTGCGCTCGTTATATTTTTTTACCAACTCATTCAAGCGTTTGGTGAAGTCCACACCTTGTTTATGGTTTACCTTAGAAAAATCACCAATGACCGTTTTCAACAGCCTCTCCATCAGTTTAATTTTAGTATTGGGCAACTGTAATTTGTTTAAACGTTCCATGTAGGCTTCACTTAAGATATCCAAATTTTTCTTATTACTTTTTACCTGGATAATCTCTTTTACCCCATCGGACTTAATGGCTTCCTCTATCAACTTACTTACCCGTTTGTTCATTTGAGCTATGTCAGGCGTTTCACCCTTTGTGAGTTTAAAAATGATAGCCCGAACTCCACAGAAGAAGTAAATATCCTCTCTTTCTTGTTCGGTTATTTGCTCACTATTAGTACACAAATTAAATGCTGATTTCAACTTTTGGGTGTGCCCCATAAAGTCTTTCTCTATCTCCTTGGTTGTCTGCGCATATTCAGCACCTTTATTTAGGCACTCCAATTGTTCCAATGGTGTCCCATTTGTGAATTTCGAGTGATCAAACGTCCCAAACATGCGTCTAAGTATATCGAGTTCATCTTTAACTAATGTAATGGATTGTTCAACATTTTCTATCGAATCACAACTTATATCCCCTGTAGCATAACGTTTCAAAGCCATGTTCATATTGCTTTGGATACCGATATAATCCACCACAAGACCCTTATCCTTACCGGGATATACACGATTTACACGAGAAATCGTTTGTATCAATGTATGCTGTTGTAAAGGCTTGTCAATATACATGGTATCTAAGCAAGGAACATCAAAGCCCGTAATCCACATATCTACCACGATGGCAATCTTGAAATTAGAATCAGGATTCTTAAATTGAGTATCTAGTTTCTTGCGGTCTTCATCACTGCCAAGTAGATTATATAATTCCTGCTCATCATCTTTGTCTCGTGTCATTACAAGTTTTATCATCTCCGAGGAAAGAGGTTTACTGTCATTGAAGGTCATTTGCTCCGCTTCTATATTATAATCAGGAGCCATTTCTGTCGTATAGGCAGATGATACAGCCCATTTTGGCCTCAATGCAATAATTCTTTTATAGAGATTATATGCGGTGGTACGATTGGCACAGACAAACATAGCTTTACCTTTTACGGTGCCACCTTCTTTAATACGATTTTCATAGTGGGCGATAAAATCCTCTGCTACCGCTTGGAGACGATCTGGATCTCCAAGAATCTGCTCTAGTTTCGTAACAGCTTTTTTGCTCGCTTCTATCTGATATTCATTTGCGCCTTCTTCAGCACATTGTTTATAGTATGTTTCAATCTCTTGAAGTTTTTCTTTATCAAGCAATACCTTGGCTGCACGACCTTCGTAAACAATGGGGCGGGTGATTCCGTCCGCTACCGCTTCGGCCATAGTATATGTATCGACAATATCCCCGAATACTTCAATGGTTGCATCAATCGGTGTGCCTGTGAAACCTACATAAGTGGCATTAGGTAACGAATTCCGCAAATATTTAGCAAAGCCATAACTGCGTTTTATTCCATCGCTGGTCAGGTGAATTTGCTGATTCAAATTAGCCTGTGAACGATGTGCTTCATCCGATATACAAATGATATTTTTACGGTCGGATAATAATTGTATGTCTTCAGTAAACTTCTGAATGGTCGTCAAAAATACACCCCCACTTGTACGGTTGGTCAAATATTCACGGAGTTTTGCACGGCTTTCCACCTCAATTACACAATTATCTCCGATAAATGTCTTTGCTTGTCCAAATTGCTCCGCTAATTGTGTATCAAGATCTGTACGGTCTGTAATAAGTAAAATAGTAGGACTGGCGAATTCACGGCTACGCATCAGCATACGGGTCAAAAAAAGCATTGTATAGCTCTTGCCACAACCGGTAGCGCCAAAGTAAGTTCCGCCTTTACCATCACCATCTTTATTCAATTTAGAGTGTCGACAGATATTTGCAAATAGTTTATGTGTCGCAAAGAATTGTGGATAGCGACACACAATTTTTGTCTCTTTTTTAGAAGAGTCAGGTAAGAAAACAAAATCTCTGATGACACTTAGTAAGCGTTCCTTACGGAACAATCCCTGCACCATTGTAATCAACGACGGGATGCCATCCGTGTCCTTATCATCAGCATTTACTTTACGCCATGCATAAAAGAAATCGTAGGAGGTAAATAGTGAACCATATTTATTATTTTCTCCGTCACTGATTACCACAAACGCATTGTATTTAAACAACTCTGGGATATCCCGACGATAGCGCACCGTCAATTGTGTGTAAGCGTTTTCAATGGTTACCTCTTCTTTTACAGGACTTTTAAGTTCCAATACAACCATTGGTAGACCATTGATATAAACTATCCCATCAGGGATACGTTTTACCTCGCCTTGTATCTCCAATTGGTTGACTATACGGAATATATTATTGCCCTCTGTCTCAAAATCAATCGGTTCAATGAAGATATTAGGTTGTGACGTATCTTCACGTTTCAACGAAAAGCCCTCTGTAATCAAGCGATAGGTGGCGACATTCTTATCATATAGAGAGATGCCGTTGTCGGCAGTGAGACGTGCAATTACGCTTTCCACTTCGAGTGTAGTTATTCCTTGATTGGCGTAACGATTCCTCAAATATTTACGCAAATCATCATAGAGAAGTACATCACTTATTTCTTTGTGAATCTCTTCA
The DNA here is from genome assembly GCA_021199145.1 of Porphyromonadaceae bacterium. Classification (GTDB taxonomy): domain Bacteria; phylum Bacteroidota; class Bacteroidia; order Bacteroidales; family UBA11471; genus Caccoplasma. The sequence continues at coordinate 17,273 of JAJQIP010000175.1, forward strand.
CCATTGGAATATATGTAGCCCTCATTCTGAAATAGCTCCATTATCGCCATCTCAAGGCTATGTTCGTTGAAGATTGTCATGATTTATTATTGTGTCTATTTTATCAAATATGTGTTTGAAATTATTCCAACTTTCTATTGAAATTTCTATTTCGTCGTTCCTTATAGCCTCTGCAAACTCAATTTTTTTAGCTAATATGTTTTCTTCATTGAAATTATATACAGCTTGACCGTCATTGTTTTCAACAATTTTATGTTTACCTCGATCCGATTGATTTTTTAATATTAAATCTTTATTGATTTTATGTCTCCCTGTATTTTCTGAAAATTCATCTCCGAAAAACAGCTGATGTCCATTAGGAAGTTTCTTATGAATTTCATCATCTGAGTATAAATGTTCAATTGAAATTTTATTTTGTCCTTTATCAATTCTTGCTTGTGGTGCGGAAATGCAGAAACCATATACATTATTACCGTACGGTTTATAGCCTTGACCATTATAATTCATGGTTTGGGAAGTTTTGTCTACATCACTATCGAAAATCGCAATAATTTTATGGGATTGTTTCACTTTACATAGTTGCTCTAATAATTTTTGTAAATCTGTCTCCCCATGTGGTTGATTTTCAGGAGATATTGTCTCAAAATCAATATTTATTCCCAGTTTCTCTTTTGCTTTTAAAATGTGAATGATATCTGTTTCCCCTTCTGTGATAACAATAGGTTTGCCTATTGTTTTTAATTTATTTTGGAGTCCTGTATATTTTTCGTAAAAACGATGATTTTCATATACCATCATATCATAGACTTCTTTATATATCTCATTGTTGGTTGGAGCGCAAATCATCCCATTATTATCTAAATCGATAATTTGTGATTTTCCTTTAATAG
>JAJQIP010000093.1 GCA_021199145.1 Porphyromonadaceae bacterium
AACGTGATTGGCCTGGCCTTCTTCGACGACGACCTTTCGCCCAGACAATTGAAAAATATCGAAGAGGCCCTTCAGATAAAGATTCTCGACCGCACCAACCTCATTCTCGATATTTTCGCCAAACGGGCCCAGACGGCACACGCCAGGACGCAAGTCGAACTGGCCCAATATCAATATCTCATGCCCCGCCTGACCCGTCTGTGGACCCACCTCGAACGGCAACGGGGCGGTATCGGCATGCGGGGTCCCGGGGAGACGCAAATAGAGACCGACCGCCGTATCGTCCTCGACAAAATCGCCCTGCTCAAAGAGGAGTTGAAGCATATCGAGCGACAAAAGACCACCCAACGCAAAAATCGGGGAAACATGGTGCGTGTCGCTCTCGTGGGGTACACCAATGTGGGAAAATCGACCTTGATGAATCTGTTGAGCAAATCGGATGTCTTTGCCGAGAACAAGCTCTTCGCCACCCTTGACACGACTGTCCGGAAGGTCATTATCGACAACCTGCCCTTCCTTCTTACCGATACGGTGGGATTTATCCGCAAACTCCCGACCCACCTGGTCGAGTCGTTCAAGTCGACCCTCGACGAGGTGCGTGAAGCCGACCTTCTGTTGCACGTTGTCGACATTTCACACCCCAGTTTTGAGGAGCAGATTGATGTGGTCAACAAGGCCCTGCACGAGGTTTGCGATGCGGCCGAAAAGCCCATGATTCTCGTGTTCAACAAAATCGATGCCTACAAACATATCCCGAAAGAGCCGGACGACCTGACCCCTCCCACCCGTGAAAACACCCCGCTTTCGGAGTTGAAGGAGTCGTGGATCTCCCGGATGCACGAGAACTGCATTTTCATTTCGGCCCGAACCCAAGAGAACATCGAGGAGTTGAAACAGCTCTTGTACCAACGGGTAAAAGAGATTCACATCAGCCGTTTCCCCTACAACAACTTCCTCTATACCAAATACGACTCCCTTGAAGAGAACGAAGACACCCATAAATGATTCGGTTATGGAAAAACCCGCCTACATCCACGAAACGGAACTGAAAGTACGTGACTACGAATGTGACCTGCAAGGCATCGTCAACAATGCCAATTACCTGCACTATATGGAGCATGCCCGTCACGAATTTCTGCTGAGTGCGGGGAAAAGCTTCTCCGACCTGCACGAGCAAGGCATCGAGTGTGTCGTGCGCCGCATCGAGATAGAGTATCGTGTCTCCTTGCGAAGCAAGGATGTGGCGGTATGCCGTCTCTACCTTCGTCGGGAAGGGCCGAAATATATCTTTTACCAGGACATCTATCGGAAAGCCGACGGCAGACTCTGCACTCGGGGGAAGGTGGAGTGTATCGTCACCATCCGAGGCCGTGTCACCCGAGGAGACGAACTGGAAAGCTATTTTAAAGCGTACCTCAACTGATTTCGCCCATGATTCCGTCAGAGACCCTCCGCCAAGCCATCGCCCTCTCCCAGATGAAAGGGATGAACCGCTCCATCGCCGAGAAGCTGTTGCAGAGTTGCGGCGACCTCTCCACGCTCTTCTCGGAGTCGCCGGCCACCTGGCGTTCCATTGCCGGGGTCAACCCCTCCCTCTTCGATGAGGCGAGCCGGCAAAAGGGGTTGGAGATAGCGGACAAGGAACTGCCCTTTATCGAAAAGGAGGGCATCTCTCCGCTCTTTATCACCGAGGCGGACTATCCTGCACGGTTGCGGGAGTGTACCGACGCTCCCCTTATGCTCTATTTCAAGGGAAACGGAACGGTCAATCCGCCCCATGCCCTGAGCATTGTCGGAACCCGACATGCCACCTCCTACGGACGGGACTTCTGCGCCAACCTTATCGCCCAATTGGCACAGGCCGTTCCGCAACTGACCATTGTCAGCGGTATGGCCTACGGGATAGACATCTGCGCCCATCGGGAAGCCCTGAAGAACGACCTGCCCACCATCGGGGTCCTGGCCCACGGCCTGCAAACCCTCTACCCCTCGGCACACCGGTTTACGGCCAAAGAGGCGGAAGAGAGGGGCGGACTCCTCACCGAATATACGTCACAACAATCCCTCCTGAAAGTGAACTTTGTGGCCCGTAACCGCATCATAGCGGGCCTGACTGAGGCGACAGTGGTGGTGGAATCGGCTGAAAAGGGAGGGGCGCTCATCACGGCCCACCTTGCCCAGGACTACAACCGAGAGGTTTTCGCCCTGCCTGGCAACATCCACCAAGAGACCTCTCGGGGGTGCAACTGTCTCATCCGGGACAATATCGCCGCTATGGTCACGTCGGCGGAAGATATTCTCACGACTTTGGGATGGGAAAGTGCGGCAAGCTCCGGTAACGCCCCGCAAGCCGACCTCTTCCCCGACCTCTCCGAAAAAGAGGCTCTTCTGCTCAAGCTGTTGCACGAAGAGGGGGATATGCAGATTAACCTGCTCACCGTCAAGGCCGGCCTCTCTTCGGGAGAGGTGCTCTCCACCCTGTTGGAAATGGAATTCAAAGGACTCGTCCGGACCCTACCGGGCGGGATATTCGGAGCCATCCGATAGGGAAACCCCGTAAACCTTCTCGTATAACCGCTGCCGCACGTAGGAGAAATAGGCCGAAAAGCCCTCACTCCCCACCGCCACAGGAGCGGCATAGAACATCAGGGAAAGTTCCACCGGTCGGGAAGTCTCGGAGTAAGCAGGCTGGCTATAGGGAAGTTCAGATCGTACAAATCCCAAACGGCGGTAAAAGCCGATGCGCCGCCGTGCCTGCGCCTCCAAGGGCGGCTCCACCTCCAAGACCATAGGACGGGAAAGCTCGGCACACAAAGTCCGCAACGCCACCGAGCCGTATCCTTTTCCCCGTTGCTCCGCAGCTACGGCAAAATGTTCGATGTAGAGTAGGTCACTCCACGACCAATACGATATAAATCCTATCGGATTTTCCCCTTCACACAAGAGGTAGAGGTGAAATGCTTCGGAGCGGGACAACAGCCGGAGCAACTGCGCCCAAGGACGTTGCTCATTCCGAGGGAATGAGGCCTCGTACAACCGCCTGACATACGACAGAGAAGCTCTGTCTGGCCTCTTCACCGATTGGAAGTCCAAATTCACGTCCGATTTGTTTTTCGACAAAGATACGATTTTCGAGGTATTTTTCCCGTACGATGGGAAAGAGGTAAGGGGTGATACTGGGGATTGACGTTTTTCGATTTAGTGTGTTTACACTTAACCATATCCGATATAAAGCGTTTGCACAAACCTGTTTCGATTTAAGGAAGCCCCTGCCGGAGGCAGGGAGAGAGGTATTGGTTTTGTTGAGTTGGGAGTAAAGGTGCCACACAATGTGGCACCTTTACTCCCACATATTTTTTACGGAAATAACGCCCCCTCTTCGAGGGGAGAGAGGAATGAGGATATTAGGTAAGCGAGAGAGGGGCGCAAAAAGCGCCCCTCTCTCGCAACAATCTTTTACGGAGATAGCGTTTGCTCTTAACACTATTCGATACAGAGCGTTTGCGCTTAACCATATCCGATACAAAGATTCGCACAAACCTGTTTCGATTTAAGGAAACCCCTGCCGAAGGCAGGGAGAGAGGAATGAGGATATTAGGTAAGCGAGAGAAGGGTTGCAGTATGCAACCCTTCTCTCGCAACAATCTTTTACGGGGATAGCGTTTGCACCTAACAATATTCGAGACAAAACGTTTGCGATAGCAAACTTGGCTCTGATCTCGCTTGCACAGCTAATCTGTAACTGGGCGTACAGGGTTCCCGACGTAGAGTAGTATGGCATGGCTCAATGTGTAAGCTCCGTTGCCGAATTTGAACGTATAGTCGTAATAGTAATTGTTTTTGTCGTACTGTGTGCAGGTCTTAATCCAACCTGTAGTGCCTTTATTGGTGATGCCAGTCCCAGTAAAGCACCCGCTGCAGGGAAAAAAGATGCTGTTGCCGTTGGTTATGCTCGTTATCGTCACGCCCTTGACACCATTCTTTGTATGCGCTGTATGTGTGGTGTTATTTGTATTTATCAGTTCGCTAATCTCGGTTGATGTCGGAAGCCGCCACGAACCTCCCCAATTGGCCGTAGCGGCATCGTACAGGGGATTCCCCTTTATGGTCGCTTCTGTCACACTTTTACCATACCATGTACTATTAGATGTCGAATACGAAGACTTCGTCGAGATTTCGCCAAAGGCGTAATAGTTGCCGTAGTCGGTCTCTGAGGAGGCCCCTACGTTGCAGGTGGCCCACTTCACGCCCGAAGGCAAGCCCAGGTCGACAGCTCCGTGAAAGTTGAGGTTGTAGGTCACCATCGTCCCTGCCTCCCATTCCTGTTCTCCCTCGTCCAAATCCTCCTGGTAGAGACTGGCCGTCAGGGTAATTTCCTCTCCGTCCGTAGGGGTGAACTTCACCGTCACTGCCGCATCCTCTCCCAACCGTTGCGGCAGCAGCATCAGCGTATACCCCTCTGTCAGGATTTCCGCAGAGGATGATGCGGTGAACGCTCCATCTACTTCATAGCTGGTAGTGTCATCGGCAAGGGTCCAGCATCCCTCCGCCAGGTCGTAGGTTCCCTGGCTCTTGATGCCCGAGAAGCTGACGCTCGAGACGGTCCCGTCCGGCACACTCCCGCACTTCACCTGTACGGCCGTGAGGATATGGGCAAAGTCGAGCGATACGCTGTTTTCACTTCCCGTCTGGTCCTTCGCTGTCGCCACGACCAGGTCTTTCTGCTCCGCATAGCTGGAGGGGACGGTATAGGCGATTTGGGGCAGGTTACTGCTTTCATCGAGGCTGACTTCAAGGCTGCCGTCCGTAGTTTCCTCTAACGCTGTCGGGGCATAGGCGAAGAAGGTCAGCCGATACGCTTCCGAAGGTCTGTATCGCACCGCGTCAAAGGCCCAACTTCCCCCGCTTTGGGTTACCGTACCCTTGTCGATATAAAGTTTGGCCGAGGGACTGTCCGCCCAGTTCTCTTCGCTATCGTAGATATAGGCATAGGCACCGAAGGTGTCGTAGAAGGCATCCGCCGTCACCTCCGTCGCTCGGCTTCGGACGGTGGTGAACGGATTCTCTTCGTTCTCCGCCAGGGTGGCGCACAGAGAAAGATTCTCATTAAGAACCTTGATTCCGAGGGTAGAGCGTGTCCGGACCACCGCCTCCTGGTCCCCTGCCACGTTGACCTCAAAGACGATACCGGAGGTCGTTTCGGCAATGCCGCCGAAATCCGACTCCTTGCTGCAACCGGCCAACACCGCCACCGCACACAGACAGAGAGCGGTACCTGTTATCTTACGACTATTTTCTGTTTTCAT
>JAJQIP010000016.1 GCA_021199145.1 Porphyromonadaceae bacterium
ACTTTTACCTGTCAAGTGCAGGAAGCCGCCCATAGCCTCTTGGGAGGAGTTGGATTTGAATTTTGCCTTGCGACGAATCCAATCCGCACATTCTTTGGCGATTGCTTTTTGTGAAAGTTGGTTGCGGAGTCTAATCTCAAATTCTGTTCCATAAAGACTACGCTCCCGATTGAGTTTGGGAATATAAAATTCTCTTTTCTCTTTCTTGGCTTTGTCTTTGATGAAGGTCGGAGAGGTAAAGATGAAACGCAGTTCGTCAATCTGTTCTAACTCCTTTTTCAATACTTCAAAAGCATATATAGAAAAGGAAGCAGCGGCCACAGATATGCGGCTGTGGGTGGTCAATCTTTGTCGGAGATTGTCCACTACATGGCTATTTAGATTATCTATTAACTCCAGCTGCTCCATCAGACCATTATTTTTATTTAAAAAAGCCTCTAAAGATACAAAAAAATTATAAAATAAAATTTCTTAACAGGATAGGTCGTGGAATAGGTATATTTCTCCCCTTTCCTCCAAAAGCGATGGAGAAATGAAACGAAATACAATTGGAGAGGGGAAACAAAAAGGGGCTGTGTCATAAGACACAGCCCCTTGTCTATACGGGAAATTCCGTTACGCCTTTTTTGCCGCCGGTTTACGGGTGGTTTCCGCTTTTTTCTTCGCCACGGCTCTTTGCGACTGACGCTCCTCTTTAGCGATTTTCAACTCTCTCTTCAGCACATCTATCTCAGAGGCCTGATTACGGATAGTCGTGATTAAGGAGTTCAACTCCTCGTTGTCAATCGTGTCTGGATACTGTTCCTTAACCCGTACGATAAAGTCGCTTAACACATTCATATAATTTGTAAACGCCTCGTAAGCCGAATCATAAGGGCTGTAATGGCTGTGAATAGCCCCGTCAGCCAAGTATTTCGTGCACATATAATAGAAATGGTCGCTCGTCTGCAGATAGTTCCAGTCCTGCTTCAGCCGGCGATCGTCACACAACCGTACACGCTCTCCTACGGAATACAACTTTTCGAACGCCTCATTCTGCAGCAGATTCCCCAACCAAGCACTCGTATCCCGCTCCTCATCGGCCCAAGAGATAGGATGGTTCACCGAAAGAGAATCGACCGGTTTCATCTTGGAGATAACCTCACCCGGAGTCATAAAGGATATACCCATCTGTTCCGCAAAATAGGGCAATGCCTTCATAAATTCGAAAATACCGCTTTCACGGGGTTGCAACTCTCCCAATGTCTCGTAGTTCATAAAGAGGTTTATCACCTGTTCCGTTTCAGGCATAGATTTTATCCAACCCATAAACTTATCGGCCGTAAGGGGATATTCGCTCCACTCATAATTGGAGAAACGGAAGGTGATATCATCACTTAACTTGGAGTTTTTCAGCAACAGCTTCAATTTAGGCGCCGCCGAGGAACAGTACAGATAGTTCGGACTCTTCCAGCCCAAAATGTGTTTGGCCCCTTCGGTAATGCAGCCTTTAAAGCCCATGTCCGCCACCATACAGGCTATCTCGTCGGAATAGATTAACTCCGTGTTGCGGAATACCTGCGGCCGCTGACCAAACAGCGTTTCAATCTTCTCACTGTGCTCTTTGACCTGCAAGGAGAACTCATTAAAGTCGTGCAACGAGGCCAACGAATGGGCATATGTCTCGGAGAGAAATTCAACACATCCCGTCTTGGCCAACTCCTTCATGGAATCGATAAACTCCGGGACATATATCTCCAGCTGCTCAAGGGCAATTCCCGAAATCGAAAAGGCGACTTTGAATTTGCCCTTCGAAGCCTTTATCATTTCGAGCAAGGTCTGATTCGCCGGCAGATACGAACGATGAGCGATGCGGGTGATAATCTCATCATTGTTGTAATCGTCATAATAATAGTGGTCGTTACCTATATCAAAGAAGCGGTAACGTTTCAACCTGAACGGTTGATGGATTTGGAAATAAAAACAAATGGTTTTCATATCGGATACTCATTTTATTTCTGAAAGAAGTTTTTATCGCTGCGTCACTCTATGGTAAATGTCAATCACTTTCTTCCCGGCATATACCCATTTTATCTCATTGACCTCTCGTTCGCCCTCCTCCTTGAGCTGGTGATACATCGCCGGATAAGAAATAATCGAATAGATGGCATCGGCCATAGCCTGCACATCCCAATAATCGATTTTAATGACATTATTCAAAATCTCAGCGCAACCCGACTGTTTGGAGATAATCGACGGTACCCCCACCTGCATGGCCTCCAAAGGAGAGATACCAAACGGTTCGGAAACAGACGGCATGATATACACATCACTCACTTTTAGCATCTCATATACCTGCTTTCCCCGAAGGAATCCGGTAAAATGGAAATGGTCGGAAATATTGCGTTGGGCCGCCAGACGTATCATCTTGTCCATCATATCACCGCTACCGGCCATGACAAAACGCACGTTGTCGGTCTTGCGAAGCACTTGCGCCGCCGCCTCGACAAAATATTCAGGACCTTTCTGCATGGTGATACGCCCTAAGAAAGTAACCACCTTCTCCTTCGGATTCTTGGCCATCTGTATCGCCATGATTTCAGGGCTAAGCGGTTCAACCGCATTATGCACCGTCGTGACTTTCGCTGGGTCGATGCCATACTTCTCTATGACGGTCTGACGGGTAAGGTTACTGACCGTTATAATATGGTCCGCCCAATTCATACCATCCTTCTCAATCGCAAATACCGAAGGGTTGACATTTCCACGGCTCCGGTCAAAATCTGTGGCATGCACATGGATTACCAAAGGCTTTCCCGTAATCTGCTTGGCATGTATGCCGGCCGGATAGGTAAGCCAATCGTGCGAATGGATAACATCACAAGGATAGGTACGAGCTATCACCCCCGCTACAATCGAGTAGTTGTTTATCTCCTCAAGCAGGTTGTCGGGGTATCGTCCCGAAAATTCTATACACCCCAAATCATTGGTGTACATATAATTGAAATCGGCATAAATATGGTCTCTCAAATTATAGTACTCTTGAGGGTCCATACAATAGCCTACCCGCCCTGCAACATATTCCCACGATACATCACGCCACACAACCGGTGTATTTCCGGCACCGACAATATGGGCGAAACTCTTATCCTCATCTCCATGGGGCTTAGGTATGACAAACGTAATATCCATATCCCCGCACTCGGACATACCTTTGGTAAGGCCATAACTTGCCGTACCCAATCCTCCTAAAATATGTGGTGGAAATTCCCAACCAAACATGAGTGCTTTCATGCGTATCTTCGGTTTAATGTAAATCTGACTATATATTGTACTTCTTCAACAATTTCAATACCCTCAATATTTCACCTACATTGGCGGCAAGGCTTATACCTCCCCGTCCGGCATAGGGTGGATTCCCGTCGAAAAGCTCCGAAATGGTTCCTATGCAGGTATTTGACATCTCCTCCTCATACCCGATAAGCATCCGTTCCAAGAAAGAGACGCCGCTAATGCCGAAAAGCTTGAGGTAAGCGTCAGCGTAAGCGCCCATGAGCCACGGACGAGTAGGCCCTTGGAAATAGGCGTAAGAGCGTTCGGCTTCATTCCCCACATAAATAGGAGCATATCCATGACTTTTCGGGCTCAGGGTACGAATTCCTTTCGGAGTAAGCAATTCACGAGTGACAATGTCAAGCGCTTTTTTACGCTCCGACTTCTCCAGAGGAGTATAATCCAAAGAAAGGGCGAACAAAATATTGGGACGTACGCTCCAATCGGCGAAATTGGCGTCTACATAATCAAAGAAGTAACCATAATCATTCAGGAACACCTCTTTAAACGACACGGCCGTCTTAGCGGCAAGAGCTTTCATCTTTTCAGCGACAACCGCTGTCTCGGGAGAGACAAGGATTTGTTCCGCTGTAAATAGCAAAGCATTATACCACAAGGCATTATATTCCAACAAATATCCCGTACGCGGGATGATGGGATGCCCTCCCGCATCGGTAGCGTCAATCCAAGAAACAGGCTTATCTTTACCATTGGTATATAACAATCCGTTATCTTGCAGATAGAGATTATTAATCTTCCCCCGCATAACCGCATCGACCATATAAGCGATAAATTTGCCATACCGAGTGCGACACTCCTCAAGAGAAACCATCTTGGCAAACTGTTGCAGCGCCCAAACGGCCCACAAGACGACATCCGGCGCATCCAATCCTTTTATGACCGAATCGTTCTGCCCATCATCTATCTTGTGATGCAGGGCCTTCTGAGCCGTATTCATCACGGCATGGAACATCTCTATATCGTCGACCGCCAATGTACAGCCCGGAAGGGCAATGAACATATGGCGAGCATTGACATTGAACCACGGATATCCTGCCAACAAATAGTTCTCCCGACCTCGTTTGTAATAGAATTGTTGCGCTGAATTTTTCAAGCAATTGTAAAAGCTCGTCCGGCTTGTCCTTACACTCATCTCCTTGGTGTAAAGGGATGTGAGCGAGCGGGTCTTCACCGCACTTGTCCCTGCGGAGAAGATGATTTTCTCCCCTTTCTTGATAGGCAATTCAAAATACCCCGGTACATACAAATCCTCTTTGTAATCGTATCCCCGTTCCTGGTCTTTAACATACTCTATGCCTTTATACCAATTGGGCTGATAGACAAAATTCACAGGCTTGTTGAATTGCATGTATAACGTGGGATATCCCGGATAAAGGCAACAACTGATGCCATTTTCAACCACATCATAATGGCTGTTCAACGCACCATTAGCCACACACAACGAATTGGCATTGCGGAAAGCCAGGAAAGGACGGAATTGCAAGGTGGTGTCGGAATGCGCATCCATCAATGTGTAACGGATAAGGATACGGTTCTCATGCGAAATGAAGACCTTTTCCTTACTAAAAATGACTCCACCTACACGGTACGTTGTCTGAGGCACTGTCTCACACGTAAACTCCCGTATATATTTGTGCCCATTCGGACTGAAATATTCTCCCTGGTATTTATGCAAGCCCAAATTGAACGAAGCCCCATGTTGTATGACCGTCTCATCAAACGATGAGAGCAAGACATGGTTTTCGTCGTCCATCTCTGGAATAGGAATTACCAACAAGCCGTGCTGTTTGCGGGTATTGCAATCGACGATTGTCGTACAATGATAAGCCCCCGACCGATTGGTACGCAACATCTCCTTCGGAAGAGATTGCGCCAAATTAACCATTAATTGCTTGTCAAATTTCAAATAACTCATATCCTACCTCAACTATTTTTAACGTTTGTGAATAAAATTA